>JABDLW010000257.1 GCA_013001805.1 Saprospiraceae bacterium
CCCTTGTACAATAGGAGTTGAAAGCACTATTGTAGATTTTGTAAATGGGGAACCCATCATCCTGAGACAGGGTGGAGTATCGCTGGAGTCTATTGAAAATACTCTAAATCGAGAGGTAAAAACCAAAACATCGTCCAGCCGACCAGTGGCTCCCGGCATGCTTGACATTCACTATGCTCCGAAAGTGCCGGTAGTCATTGACACGATTGATCATATGCTGGAGAAATTACCCGCTGAAAAAATCGGCTATTTGGCATTCAACAAATCTAATCCAAAGATACCCCGGCAGAATCAATTTGTCTTGAGCAAAACCGGAAACCTCACCGAAGCAGCGCAAAACTTTTTCTATTTCCTAAGAAAATTAGACGCACTGGATCTGGCATTGTTGGTTGCAGAATATCTTCCTGAAGAAGATTTGGGTAGGGCGATTAATGACAAATTGCGCAGGGCAGCAACCAGATATGAAAATTTAAATCTGCCCACAAATTCTATGTAATAACGGTTGTAAAAAAGAAGCCTCATCTATCCGCTATGTCGGATCAATGGCACTGATTTGTAAGTATTCAAAATCATAGAATACACTAATGGAGAAAATCAAAAAACGTTCTAAATTGAGCCACAGACTCCTGATCGTCATCCTTATTCGATTTTTTACAAATCAGTGGTTGCGACATGTCTAGGATTCCATTAAGCTTACCTATGCAAATCAGCATATTCATGCTATCTTCCAGCTAAAACATTTAAGCAAGAGATCAAAAGCCTATGCGTCTTCTTTTAATTCTGCTAGCCATAGCTGTATTTGACCTCTCCTGTGGGCTGGAAAACATGTCACAACTCACGAGTCCAAAACCCAGTGATTCGCGCTTAACCCTGTCTCTCATCGCTTCGGACCCAGAGATCATGACCCCCATTGGCATCACCATTGACAAACGCGATCAACTCTATGTGTTAGAATCGCACACCCATTCACCGGAAAGTGATTATCCCGGTCCCAAATATGATAAGATCAAAATGATGAAGGATCCAGTTCAAACGACTGGAATCAATCAATGGCAGATATTCGCCGACAGCATAGAAGATGGCATGAACATTCTGTCTTACCAAAATTCCATATTTCTGGTGACAAAAAACCAGGTATTGGTTTTTCGCGACACCGACAACGACGGTATTAGTGATGAACGCCAAATCTTACTGACTATGAAGCCTCCGGAAAAAGTCTACGATCATGCCGGATTGCTGGGAATTGAAATCTCAACTGATGGTTGGATTTATATCTCGCGGGGAAATATCGGAGGTCAGCGCTACCAAATCACGGGCTCAGACCGATCTACATTAGAGAATTTCGGTGATGGAGGAAATGTTTTTCGCTGCCGGATTGATGGAAGCCAACTTGAAGAAGTCGCTACTGGATTTTGGAATCCATTTGGTCTCGAAATCTCAAAGAGAGGAAAGCTGTGGTTGACCGACAATGATCCCGATAGTCGAGGACCGAATCGATTGGTGGAGCTGGTCATGGGCAGTGACTTTGGCTACCAATCGCTATATGGCGGGAGTGGCATCCATCCCTTCAGTGCCTGGAACGGAGAACTGCCGGGCACGCTACCCTATTATGCCGGTATTGGAGAAGCACCTTGTGCTATGATTGATGCAGGTTTTACCAATTTACCATTGGAATATAATGGCCATATGCTGATCGCAATTTGGGAAGAAAACAAAATTATTTCCGTGCCCTTGGATATTCCACCGGACGACAAAATCACGACATCCTCGCTAATTCAGGGAGACTCCACTTTTCATCCTGTGGCATTCGCAGTAAACTCTCAGGGAGATCTATTTTTTACCGACTGGGTAGTACGCCAATACCCCAATCACGGTCAGGGTAAAATATGGAAGGTTGAAGTAAAAAGTGATAGTAAAATTATTGCAAAAGATTTTTCACAACCAATTCCCAATATTTGGTGCGATGTAGAACCGGATATTTCAGATGATACATTAATTAACATTTTGACCGGAAATAACCCGCAAAAAAAATCGGTAGCGAGAAGGATTCTCAGTTTTCCGGATCGAAATGAATATTTGTCATCTTTGATTCGGTCCGAAAATGCAAAACTAAGACTGCAAGCCTTACTTACTTATTTTCAGGTTAAAACGTTCATTGGTACTCAATCGCTAAAGCGTTTATTAAAAGACCCGAATGCCGATATCCGGAAGATGGCCATGATCTATATCGCAAAAAAGTCCCGGATTGAATTGGAAAGCCACGTCATGGCCAGCTTAATGGACAGCGAGCATGATACCGAATCCTTTGGAATATTACTCGAGACCATTCGACATCTTAAGCCCGGATTTATTGAAGCACTTGGCAAGGCAGATCATCGCAATGATATTCATTTAAAACAAGTGCTGGATGACGCTCTTATTTTTAAAATGATCGAAAATAGGAAGCTTTCCACTCCTGTTCGAATTATGGCCCTGAGCCATCTGAAAAGTCCAGTTGATCACTGGGAAAAATTACTTTTTTTATTGACGTCGGAAACCGATAGCAAATTTAGGGAGGCAGTGATTGAAACGATAAAAAAAGTGAAAAACAGCACCTTGCAAAAGAGTCTGATTTCGATCATCATGGACGAACAGGAAGATGTTAATTTGAAAATTAAATGTTTAAATGCGCTGGCATTTCAGTCAGAAAGTTATTGTACGGAGATCTCTTCCCTATTAGCGAATTCGGACGATAAACTAGGCGAACCCATTATCCGTCATTTATGCAATTGCCGGCACAATTTGGAGGTAAAAGCAAAAGTCGATAGTGTTCTTAGTAATTATGATGGGTCCAATAAAAACCTCTTTGAAATCTGGCGAATGTGCAATGGAGTATCAGAGGATCGGCCACCATTAGATGAGAATTGGATCGCTTTGCTTGAATATCCGGGCGATCCCGCAAAAGGTAAAATCATTTTTGAAACTCCCGTGACCCAATGTCAGACCTGCCATACGGTTGATGGATGGGGCGGAAATTTCGGACCGGATTTGTCTCACATTGGCAGCAGCAAATCACCGGAACAATTAGCAATAGCAATTTTGAATCCATCGGCAGAAGTAGCCCCTGAGTGGCAAGGATGGGTTGTGACCGATAGCAGTGGCGCCGTACATCTTGGCTGGCAGATTGATGTGGGCCGGCATGATGTGGAATTAATGAACCAGGATGGGGAATTTATCACCTATCCTTCGCCCAAAAAATTTGCCCCATCGGAAGCTTCGCTGATGCCGGAAAACTTAGAAAACAATTTAACCACCCAAGACTTTCGCGACCTCATTAGTTATTTAGTTTCGCTCAAGTAAACCTATTAAAATGAAAAAATTAAGTCACCGACGAGCCTTTGTAAAACAAGCTTCAAGTCTGGCTGCAGGCTTAGGGTTTGCCACCACTGCTGCCGGGCGATCTCTGGAAAAATCCACATCAGCTGGCTTGACCTTAGAAGAGACGTTTCCCCTGCAGGAGAATCCACTCGTCCTATTCGATAATTTTCACGTCGGTAACCGGCACGCCTATTCCTGGAAAGCAAAGTTTGCTGCCGCTAAACATGCGGGCTTTGACGGATTTGAATTTGCCGTAGTGGATCCAACGTCTGATAGCTGGAAAGAAGCTATGGATCTGGTGCCCCAAACCGACTTCAAGGCCTGGGGATTCCATTGGACAACCCGGGCGGTGATTGATCAACATGCCGATAAGCTGGATCAGGAAATTGAGAAAATCGTGCAGAATGTAGCCCTATGTGGCCAGCTACCGATTAAACCGTATTACACCCTTTCGCTCAGTGGTACCGG
>JABDLW010000260.1 GCA_013001805.1 Saprospiraceae bacterium
ATCTTCTACTGTTCCCCTCCGTGAAATCGATCCCGATTCAAATAGCATTGTCTCAGCAAAAGTTGTTTTGCCACTACCGGCATGCCCTAAAAGTGCTACATTCCTGATGTTCTTTGTCTCTAGTGTCATTTTCTTTAATTTAATTAGATAGGAGTAAAAATCTGTCTTTCCACTTCTTATGAAGTGTGTAGATACCGAATTTGGAAAATAGCTATTTACGCCAACTTAACCTAATATTGCACTACTAGCCTATTAGAATTTTTACATTCAAATATGTTACAATATGATAACTCATGATAGCAAATAAGTTAAAGATTAAATGTATTTGTCATGTATATGAAATGATATTTTTAAGAGAATAGTCCACACTGAGATCGAGAAGGTGCCTTGCCTACGATTACCCGGGATAATGGATGGCTAGATATTGTGGTGAGAAATTATTTTTTGCTGCATGCAAGAGTTGGGATGCCGTTTCACTTATAGTTTCATTTACATCGCGATATTTCAAGCCCAAATCTTTTATAGAACGGTCATTTTCAAAATGATAGTAACTTGAGGCATTTTGCAGGGTTTCCCGGGTGATCACTTTTTGGTTTTTGTCGAAGATGCTCTTAAGCCACAATTGCAATATTGCCAATTCTCGTATCAACTTGGTCAACTTTATTGATGGCGGCTGCCTGTTCAAAGCGATGGCGATCTTCTCCAAAATTTCCCGGTAAGTGTAATTACCACCACTTATTATGTAGCGCCTATTGGTGATACCATTGGACAGCAACTTTATTGCTGCCTTCGCCACATCTCTTACATCCACAAATCCGTTTACTCCTTCGGGGTAAAAAGGTAGTTTGTCATGAACTGTTTTAAAAAGACTCACACTGGTTTCGTCCCAAAAGCCGCTACCTAGCACAAGAGAAGGATTGATGATGGCTATGGATAGGCCTTCACTACCGCCTCGCCAAACTTCCATTTCAGCTTTGTATTTAGAGATTGCGTATGCAGTATTTCTGGCTTGGAAATCCCAGGGGGTGTTTTCATTGATTACTTGTTTTTCTGACGTGCGTGAAAAAACAGCAATTGAGCTTACATGTACGAGTTTTTCAATATTGTTCTCGATGCAGGCATTGACGACATTTGCTGTTCCTTCCACGTTTATTTTCATCATCAAATTGTGGTCTTTGCGGTTAAAAGATACCATTGCCGCAGCATGAATAACTCCCTTTATTCCCCTAAGTATCTCATGTAAGGTCCAGCTATCCAGCAGATCCGCTTCATACCAGGTAACCCGATCTGCCACCTCCTTCACCAGGTCCATGCGACTCTGTGATCGCCTTAGTGCTATCAGATTCTCATATCCTGATAGCACCAGTGATCTTAAAACATAGCTTCCAATAAAGCCTGTGGCACCGGTGACAAGTATAGGGGATGATTTATTCATGAATTTTCTTGTAATGACCCGGAGCCTGGTAAAAACAACCTCCGATATGTGACTTGGTCGATCCGGTTACACTACTGAGTACGTTCTCTTTCCCGTTTACAAATAGAAAGGCCATCAGGCCCATAAGTGCTGCTTCTTTAAAATTTATCAGATCCGCCTCCGGCTTGGAGATTTCATGTTTTACTCCATTTAGATACCGGCTGAGTAGGGTCAGTAGGAAGTCATTATGTGTTCCACCTCCGCATACAATGATTTTGTCGTTACCATTTCGTTGGTTTTGCTGCTTCCTGATCACCCCCGCAAGTTGATGAGCAATGTGATGGGTCGAAGTACACAGTTTATCAACTGTACTGCAACTGGCCTGATCAATCAGCGGCCATACTTCTCCCACTATCCAGTTGTTGTCAATTGATTTTGGTGGTGGCTCATGAAAGAATGAAAGTGAATTCAGGCCATCAAATAACTGCTGATCCATTTTTCCTGAGGCTGCCAGCGTACCCTCGGGGTCGTATTCTTGCCCAAGTTGGTTGGCAAGTCGATTTAGTATTTGATTGCAGGGTCCCACATCAAATGAGCGTATCTCCTTTTCACGGTCATAAAAAGAAATGTTGCTAATGCCACCCAGATTAATATAAAAGCCGGCCGGCCCCATGAGCAGGATATCAGCAATAGGAGCCAAAGGTGCACCTTGCCCACCCAAAGCCAGGTCTATTTGCCGGAATTGGGTAATAGTCGGAATTCGCGAGACACCAGCAACCGCACCCCCATGACCGATTTGACAGGTTGAATGCCGCGCAGGATCGTGAAATAACGTATGACCGTGCCAGCCGATATATTCCGGAACCATCTTCACTTGCGCACAGAAACGCCGGGCCTGATCCCCAATATAGAGGCCATAGTCCGTATCCAGAAGATTTAACTCATGAGCTGAAACTGCAGTTGCTGACCTAAGTCGCACATGCCATTCTTCAGAGTACGCAATTGTTTGACAAGCACGGAAATTCCATTTTATAGAAAAAGGACTTTTTTTTTAACATGGAATTCGCAGAGCGCCAAATCCAAACCATCTAGCGAACTCCCCGAGATCATTCCTAATATCAGCATATTTTTATTGAGCTTCTGCAGCCAGGGTAAAGGTGTACTCCGAAACCTGCCGGATTTGCTCTTCCGAGAGTATCCCCTGGAATGGTGTCATGAGCCCCTTGCCGTTGGTGACCTGGTTTATCCTTTCCTCGATAGGAATGGTTGATATAGACAAGTCTTTGGCCCCATTCAGTTCTAGTTTGCCATCAATACCGTGACAGACAATACAATATGTCCGATAGACTTTTTCTCCTGCCGCCATATCATCGACCACCGGTTCAGCTACAACTGGTTTTGGTGCTTCTGGCTTTTTTTCCCCATCACCTCCCGAACCACAGCTTATCAACATGATCATACCAGACAGAGCAAATAGAATTTTTATAGTATTCATAGTTATTTTAGTTAAAGCACCTGAATATAGCAAATGTTTACAATCAAGAAATTCAATTGGGAAAGCTCAAGTTTTCTATAAACTGTTCCTTTCCCCAAAGCGATGGTAATTATCCGTCTCAGAGACTAAACTAATAAAGATTATGATATTTTCACCGTCTAAAATTAAATTATGGAGTGGAAATGGATAGTCGACGGATTGGGGTGGATCGGGTCAGTCGAGATCATATTGGCTTATGTTCTGGTGAGTTATGAAAAGCTGTCGGCTACATCCAAATGGTTTCAGTGGCTAAATCTCACGGGAAGCGTCGGACTATTGATTAATACGGCCTATTATGGAGCCTTTCCTTCTACAGTAGTAAACGTGGTCTGGTTTTTCATAGCCTTATTTGCCCTTTACCGAATTTTAAAACGATCTACAACCTGATATCATGCGATATGTCGACCTGAGCCATACGATCCACGATGGAATGATCACCTATAAAGGGCTGCCGGCGCCCATTATTTGTGATTTCTACTCCAGGGATGAGTCAATCAGGTTTTACGATGGTGATACTTCATTTCAGATAGGGCAGGTCACCATGGTGGGAAATACCGGAACCTACATGGATTGCCCTTTTCATCGCTTTAAAGATGGCAAGGATTTCTCTGAGCTTTTTCTTTCCGACATGGCTGATTTAGATGGAATCCGGATAAGCGTACCTCATTTCGAATCCTTGTCCATTGAAAAAGAGCATTTAAGTGGTCTTGATGTGCGTGGTAAGGCTGTGCTACTACACACTGGTTGGGACCAGTTTTGGCGACAGGATCAATATTTTGAAAACCATCCATTCTTAAGTAAAACAGCTGCAGAATATCTCAGGTCACAGCAGGTGAAAGTTGTTGGCATTGATTCACATAATATGGATGATACACGAGGTAAAACCCGACCCGCTCACACGATATTGTTGGAAGCGGGTATTCTGGTTGTCGAACACCTATGTCAATTACACCTTGTTCCAGCGAATGGTTTTTATTTTACTGCAGTGCCCCCCAGAATCAAGGGGACAGGAAGTTTTCCTGTGCGTGCTTTTGCGAAATTCTGACTTCATATGCCATTGCAAAAATCTGATTATAATTCTCCGGTCTATTTTTTTAATGGCCACATTGAAACCATTTATCCCTATTTATTTCGCAAGATCCCTGCCTTGGAATTTGTTCGCGAAAGGCTTCTATTGCCCGATGGGGACTTTTTGGATCTCGATTGGCTGCGACAGGAAGGCAAACGATTATTGATTTTATGTCATGGACTCGAAGGGAGTAGTGCAAGTCAATACATGCAGGGCATGGCTACTGCGGCACTTAATGCTAAGTGGGATGTATTAGCTTTGAACTTTCGTTCCTGCAGTGGAGAAATGAATCAAAAACTGAGGATGTATCATCATGGCGAAATCGAAGATTTAACTTTTGTACTTAATACCATAGTGGCAAATGGTCCATATAGGCAAATTTCATTGTGCGGTTTTAGCCTGGGTGGCAATGTGATTTTGAAATACCTGGGGACGCAAGGTGGAGATGTGCCCTTACCGGTTAGAAGCGCCGTTGCCATTTCCGTTCCCTGCGACCTGGAGTCCTCGTCCAGGGCACTTGACCGTTGGGATAACTACCTATACACACGTCGTTTCATGAGATCGCTAAAAAGTAAATTTATTTACAAAAGCAAACAGTTTCCTAACGCAATTGATATGACTGGCTTTGATGCTGTGAAGACGTGGGAACAATTTGACAACACGTTTACTCCCATGGTCACTGGTTTTAAGAACGCTGCCGAATATTACGCACAGGGATCGGCTAAGAACTTTATTCCCGGGATTAGGACTAATGTGCTTTTGTTGAATGCGCTAAATGATCCCTTCTTGAAGGCGGCCAGCTTCCCCATTGAACTCTGTAAGAATCACAGTTATGTCCATTTGGAAACTCCGAAGCACGGTGGACACGTAGGGTTTTGGTATCCGTCCCTTGCGCAGTCTTATGCAGAAAAAAGAGCGTTGCAATTTATAAATCAACAGATATAAAATACAATAAAATAGTTGTGCTCAGTATTGCATTTCGGCAAGGACAGGAAAGTGGTCCGAAGCATACAAGTCATTTTCTGATTTCACGATTGTATGAAAATTCTTTACCGAAAATTCTTCACTACAAAAAATGTAATCAATTTGATTGGTAGGAAGTATGTCCTCAACGTTAAATCCGGAAAAAGTTCCTGAGGGACCCGTTGGAGTATTGAGAGATATAATTTTTGCGTCCAATACTGTCCGATCTGTTGTTTGTCTAATTAGTGTCCGGTATGCCTCGGTCTGTGGGGTCATATTAAAATCTCCGGTTAGTAAGAAAGGATGACCTTCCGCGATGGCCGTGAGTTTTTCTCGAATTAATCTAGCACTATTAATTCGTGCCGTTTCTCCACGATGATCAAAATGCGTATTAAATACATAAAGAATTAAATCAGATTTTTTGTTACGAAACTTTCCATATGTTACAATACGTTCGTGTGCCGCATCCCATCCTTTAGACGGCTCGTTTGGTGTTTGAGAAAGCCAAAAAGAATTCTGATCTACTAATTTCCAATTTTTCCGGTTGTAAAAAATCGGCGCAAATTCGCCTTTGACTTTACCATCTTCCCGACCCACACCAAACCACTGGTAATTTTTCGTTCTTCTGGCAACATCCACACACTGATGCCGCAGAGCTTCCTGAAGGCCCAGGAAATCCGGTGCGAAACTATCGATGACTCCGGTCACCATTTTAATACGATTTTTCCAGCGACTGGCTCCATCACCCGGATTGTCATATCTGATGTTGAATGACATAATTTTTATTGCATGATCTTTAGCGCTGTCGGAAGACATTATCCAGTTCCAATAAGCACTGGACCGCATGAGGATCCGGTGAAGGTCTTCGACGAGAAGGAATCTGTTTTCTACTAATGAATACAGATGTTGTTGTACCTGCTGCAGGTAATCAAATTTATTCACATAAAGATCTTCGATGGCGGTGCGTTGGTCAGCTACATTTTTTTTTCTGGGTAAGGGGATAAATGTGCCCACAAAGTCAGCAATCTCTCCATTTCCTCCAGCAAGATTCTGTCGTAAACTATAAGGTATGAACGTTGCTAGGGGCACGGTTATTTCCGCATTTAGGATGCCCGATTGCTCATTTCCAAAACGATCTACTTGAGGTACCAATATGGGAAATGCTTCTCCAACGTAAGGTGGTTGATAAGCAATAATTCCGCCTGGCCATTCCGGCCCATAATCCACTCGATATGGCTCCTGAGGTTTGCTGGCTGGCATGAAATCCGGTATCCGGGGATAGTCCAGATGTGCTGGAGAAACCAAAGTTCCGGAGGCAATAATTGGAATTGCGCTGGCGGGAGGTTCTTTGCCATCGCTGACCCAGTCCATCAAGCAGACGAGTAACGCGCGATAATTGGGCCTGAATTCCAGAGGATTACTAAAATAAAGCGTCTGTTGGTTTTGCGGAGGAAAGGCACCGACATAATGTTGACCGCTTGCAATGTGAAAAATTCGTTCATTGCTTTCCGGTAGAACGTCTTCTTTGCCGGTCAGATCCGTATGGATCAAACTGGCACTTCGACCCCAGTATTCATATCCGGTGTTAACAGAAAAGATTTTTGGTATAAATTCGGAATCAAGGTGACTAAGTATGCCATCTTCATCTTCAGTCAGCGGGTCTTTCTGCCATCCTGATGAAAAAGGAAAAATGTCCGTAGGATATAAAAATGCCGAATATCTGTGTGCATCCCTGGATGGTTGTGCAAATCGATGGTTGAAACTTCCCCTGCCGGCTCCGGCTGTGATGATTATTTGTCCATCATATGCCTTTCTTCCGGACTCGTCCTCATTAAAACTCTGATAGTTAAACTGGCGGATGAACCTGCCGGTTTGTGAGACTCCGGCGGCAATACCAAATTTGACCGGAAAAGGGCAAGTTGGATCATATTTCGCAAAGGAAATGATATCACGGATCGCAGCTAGTCCCAGTCCTACTACGACCGGATTGGCAGCATAATAAACCAGCTCATAAATGTAGCCTGCTTCAAATCCTTTTTCACTGTAGATGCATCGCAAGTCTTCTTCAACCTGGCCATTTTCCCATCTGCCAAAATTCCATTCACTGCGAGGTACTGGTATCCGGGGTGTGTCTCGGCCCGCTCGCCGGGTCAGTTTATGTAATTGAGAAGCGGGATCATAGGCGCGATATCCGATTTGGTTGCGATGACCTAATCCCAAATTATTGGTAGCCTCATCTACAGTCCAATCACTTCGCACCAATCCGGTAATGGGAGTGCCCTCGGGGTATTTGACTGTCGGCGTATTGAAGTTCAAAAGTTGTTCATGATCGGGTAGGTCAAATTGCCAGCCGACCCAAATAATCGTCACTCCCCTTTTTAGTAAAAGACCATCACCAAATGGTAATGGGTTTTGGGGATCGAGATCATGCCCGTTACCATCAAGAAAATAGGATAAAGTAAATTTTCCTCCCCGATTACTTACCTCCACCAGAGCGAGGCTGGATTTTGAAGCGTCCGTTGGTTTCAGAACAACCAGGTCGGCGCTGGATAGTACCAGACCAGCATTATCGCGTGGTGCCAATCTCAGATCACAGATGTTCTGATTTTGTGGGAGTGTGGGATCCGTACCAAAAAACACCTTGCCCTTTAAGATTTCATAGCTACCTGCCTCGCCCCAATTACGACCATTTAACACGGTGTCTCGGGAGTCAAATTGGACCGAGAGTACACGGGCGGTGCTGGAATGATACAGTAATGTAAAAGAAAAGAATAGTATAGTCAGGGATCTCATAAATGCTCTGGGTTCATTTGCGTGGCATCAGTCACATGGTCGCGACGGAAAATAGCAATCAGTGGGATAAGTAAAATTATACTGATTAATAATGAATACCAAGGTAGATCGGGCATCGGTGTCTCCTCCATTTTAGAAATCATTTCAGGATTTAAATAGCCCGCTACAAGCATCAATGCATTGTTGCAAAAATGGGCGACTATCGGCACAATTAGGTTTTTAGTCCAGTAGAAAAGATAACCCAGATACAAGCCCAATAAGAATCTGGGGAGAAATCCTTCAAATTGAAAATGAATGGCACTAAAAAGGATGGCAGTGAGCCATACACTATATAT
>JABDLW010000263.1 GCA_013001805.1 Saprospiraceae bacterium
CACCAAGGCCAAATATGAAGCGGCTCACAAACTTGCTTCGGAAATGTTTGTTAAAGCGTCGGCAGAAGCTGGCTATAGCAATACCACAAAAATTACCTGTAAACCAAATTGGACTTGCAATGGAGGATCCGAGATGGATCCCAAATTAAAAATGGGTATCACCACCGACACTGATTTTATAGAGGGTTTCTTAAATGGTGTAAGACATGTGGGGCCTCAGGAGTTCTTTATTCGTGAATGCGCCTGTCCATCCAATTGGGAAGCCAACGGATGGACCACAATGGCCGAAAGAAATGGGTTTGATCTGAGAGATTTGACCTCCAAAGATTTTTGGGATCTCAATGAAGAAGATCTGATATTTAGAGACATAGATGGCGGGGTGGTTTTCAAAAAAGTAGCCTTCATGGCCCCAATGACGGCTGAAGACACCTTCCTGATAAACATTGCCAAATTTAAAGCCCATATGATGGGCATTACCGGTGCCGTAAAAAATCTTCAGGGCATTACCGGTAGAAAATTTCACCAATATTGTGGTGGAATTTTTGACATCTTTAAATCATACGACAAGCGTTATCATCAGTTTTTTCACTCGGACTATATAGACCGGATCAAGGAGCTCCATGAAAGGCATGTAGCTGCCGGAATACCTCGTTGGGAGACGGTACCGATCGGTGGCCGTATGGGAGGTGGTCTTTTTATGGAGCAATGGGTACAACGTATGATGGACTCTTACAGCGTTACTCCAACCGGCATCAATATGGTAGAGGGTATTTATGGTATGGATGGCAATGGTTTTGGTACCGGTCCTTACGATGGCGATGCCAAGACGTACATGAGCAATAAAGTCATTTTCGGTAAAGATGCTTTTCGCGTAGACATTATTGCACACTGGCTTGCCGGCCATGAACCGGGAAATTTTGGACTTTTCCATATCGGTATCGAACGTGGTTTATCCAACGTGCTGGATCCACGAGATATTCCGGTTTATTTATGGAAGGATGGTAAGGCGAAAAAGATCAAACTAGACAAATTAAAGAGGACGCCCCTTGTCACTAATTATTTAACACTGGGCAATGAAGAGCGGCACGAGGAAAAATACCATCTGGTCAATGAGCCATTCGACTATAGTGCCTGGAAAGGGTTGGGCAGAGTGAACCCAGTCGACAATCCATCCATTCGGGCGCTAGGTACAAATGCGCAGGATAAGGTGGTCATGGAACTGTCTGTCCCTGAGGAAGGAAATGTGTATGTAGATATTCTTGACCGTCATGGAGATGTGGTTTGGCGCATGGATGCCCCTGGTCTCGAGCCCGGCAAACATGAGGTGGTTTGGGATGGATTCTCACAGCCCGGTCTTTATAATGTCTATGTCAAAGGTATGACCTGGGACGCTTCCCGCGAGATGGTGATTTATACTTGATCATCAAATTGGTATTTGGATCCGACCTTAGTAAAGGACGCTGAATAAATCATCGATCACCGGTAATTTATTTTCACTTCCGGTTTTTGAGAAACTTCGAGAAAATCGGATTTTAATCCACTTCTGGCAATCATTCGATCCAGGATCTGGAGACAAAAGAGCAATCCTCTGGGATGATGTAAGGTCTCTCCGTAGGGCCAATCCAGCTTGCCATCCTTATATGAATACGTAAAAGACTTGTCCATCCACTCGATCAGCCAGGGTTCTGGAGTATGTTCCATCCCCAATAAAAGCATGACCCAGACTTCATTCATAACGTAGGGTTCTAAAATCTTTGCTCTGGCCATCGGATCGTCGTCGTCGGGCCAATAATATCTGACCAGCCCCTGCTGACCGTCGCGTTCCAGCCATAACATCTCCATCACATCTCTACCTAATGTCATCGCATCCATAAACATATGGTAATTCCCCGTTCTCAGTGCTTCATCCATAGACATCCAGGATGTCTCCACACTATGGAATCCATCTGCCACTCGCATGGTTTCGTGCGTGTGGTAGTTTTTTGGATAGGGCGAATAATCGGATTGTAAAAACTCGTAGGCAAATCTCAGATCCTTATCATAATGCTTTTCGAGCATATTCCGAACGCAAAACCGGGCAACCATTTCGAGTGAAGGATCGGTCTTATATTTCAGAAAGGGCGTTAAAGCACTGAGAAAGTGCATCCATAAGCCCAGTCTGCGGGTTCCCGGTTCCCTAAAGCTTTCGTAGAGTGCCGGTCGTGGACCCATGCCTTCTGCCTGGTAGTCAGCTGCTGTCAACACCTTGATGATGGCATGTGCACTCTTACTGGCTATTCCGGCTACCGTTTCATCGCCGGTGGCTTTATAATATTCTCCTAAACCAAGGAACATATAAATGCACGCGAGGATATCGCCAAAAGGAATTAAGATCTCCCCTTGACGGTTCAAGCGCTGAGCCCAGAGTGATGTTTGCTCATCATAGGCGTTCTTTAACAGAAAATCATAGCCCTGAGACGCTGCCTTTAGATAAAATGCATCTTTCTCCACATGATTGTAGAGATATGAGTAAAGCCAAAAACAGCGGCCTTGGTGGTATAATCTCTTGTCAGTAAACACTAGTTTTCCCGCAGCGTCGTAGTACGGTCTCGTATAGGGTATATAACCTCCATATTCCCTGTCAACTACCTGATTGCGCCAAATCGGTAAATTATTTTGATAAAACTCATTGTAAAAAATATCCCGGATATCTTGTAGTGACCATTGCCCAATTTTCGTGATTTGCTCTTTACCTGAACTGGTGCCGTAGTTGGTTTGGTCCCTTTTTTCTCCGATATTAAATAGTGGACCCAGGGAGGTAAGGCCAATTCCTTGAATCGCTGTTCTGGAAATAAAATGTCTGCGTTTCATCCTGGAGTATTTCTATCCAAGATAAAAAATAATGGCTTTAAGTTATGCAATCACCTAGAAGTTCAGAAGCGGCAATCCGTTGGAATTGATTTATTTTATTCAAATAGCTTCAGCGATATCTTTGAATCTACAGGTCAAATCGATTATTATATTCACCAAGATCGTAAATATCATCGTGAGTGGGTCTTAACCTTCTTGAGATTGCCTGTGGGAAGGGTCATAATTTTTATTGAGAAAGCCTTTTGTTATTTATTTTTTGTAGCAGATGGAGGAGCAATCCTGGAAGCGTTCGATTAAATTTCAAGATGACTCATCGCTACCTTTCCCTATATTTATACTGTTTCATTAAACATCTATTCTTATGTCTGTCTCTTTAACCGCCCCCGTTTGGGTTGTTGG
>JABDLW010000269.1 GCA_013001805.1 Saprospiraceae bacterium
TCTGCTGACAATGAGCTGTTGTTGAGTGATGTTTACGATGGTTTTGCCGAATATGAAATATTACGTCAAAATTACATCACTGCCTATAAATATATTGAAAGATCACTTGAGTTGGCTGAAAAAGCCAACGCTCCCCGGGCTGTAGTTTGGTCATTGATTCGCAAAGGAGCATTATTCGCCGAAATCGGTGACTATGAATATTCTGATTCCATCCTCTGGCGGGCGGCGGTGATCTCAAAGGAGTTAAACGCATCAAACCCACTCCGGCAAATCTACATAGACCTGTTGCTGAATTGTATTGACTCAGAAAATCCTGTTGGTGCACAAGGAATTTATGATTCGATCAGGCCATTGCTTTCCGACACCACTGAACTAGGAATTCTTACCTATTATTTGCCCCAAACCTACCAGGCCCTGGCCCGGTCATTTAATATGACAGGTCAATGTGATAGTGCCATTGCATATCTCAATCGCTCCCAGAAACTGATTTCGCCATACCCGGCCACGGAATGGATGATGGCAGTGAACTGGTTGGAGCTCGCCAAAAGCAATTTTGATTTGGGTAGGATTGCCAAAGCCGAAAACTATTTATCGAGCATTTTTGAGTATGAATATCTTCTTGATATGGAACCGCGAAAGGAACTTTTCCTTTATGCTCAAAAAGTCGCAACGGCATTAGGCAAACACGGCGATACCGAATATTATCTCAACGAATACGAAAAAGTTCTCACCGAGAATGCGGAGGTTGAAAAAAAAGCAATGCAGGCACTAAAACTGCATGCCCAAACTGAATTAAGGAATCTTGAGGAGAAACATGGTGATTTAGTCTTTACACTGGATTCTTATAGGCAAAGCCGAAATCAACTGATTATTTTACTTCTGATATCATTGTCAAGTTTATTTGTTATTTATTTTTGGTACCGTTGGCAGAATAAAGCACAAATCAACACGGTTGCAGAAAAAACACGGATTATTGATGAATACAAGGGCGACTTGAAAGCCCTTCACCGAAAGAGAACTCTGGAGAAAGCCGCTTTGGGCGCTACGCAACTTGAGGCACAGCATATGATGGAAAAAGTTGCCGTCTTAAAGGATATCGAATCCTTCGATGGGAAAACGGTCGCAAAGAAAATTAAAGAAATTAAGCGTCAACTTGAGATGGTTGATTCTGACTGGAGCTCATTTCGACAATCCTTTCAATTGATACATCAGGATTTTCTTAAGGACTTAAAGAGCGCCCATCCTAATTTGACGGAGAAAGAAGTGCGCCATTGTGCCTATATAAAATTAGGATTGACCAATCGGGAGGTTGGAAACTTGTTGGGAATTAATGCCAATTCAGTAAAAATCGCTCGCTATCGCCTGAGTAAAAAACTTCAGCATAACGAGTTATCGTTGACTATGTACTTGCAGAAGTTTGACTAAGTGAAGCGATTTCTACCGTCAGAAACCTGGGCAGAAAACACATCTGAAGACCTTAACCGGAATTTTACTTTATTGACTCCATGTTATCTCGAAGTTTAGTTTTTGTTAAATATTACCATGTATACTATTTGTATACCACCGAGATTATTCTGTTGTGCCTGGAATATTACCTTCGTTACACAGATAGCAGATAGCCCATTAGAAATTGAAAGGGCCACAACTCGTAACATTTTATAGAGGTAAAAATATTGAGATATTCTTTTTTTCGAACTGCAACATCTTGTTGATTCCTAAGAACCGCATCTACATGATCAAAACCATCTTGAAACACAAGAAAAAACAAAGCAGCGAGACCCGGAAAATTGAGCATCTTCCGGGATAAATACCAATTTAATGAGAAAGACTGATCGCCAAAGGTCTAACTAAGTAAACACAAAGTCCCTTTGCCCAAATATGGTGTAATTTGATGCATCATTTTGTAACTCGGCACAACGTTCTTTGTAACGTTGTGCCTATTTTTACTTGTATGTGCCATGACCCGAAGGCACTTTATTTTGCATATCTGCTTTCGCAGCTTGAGCCTCCAATTGAATCCTGATCCGTCCATCCTATCGATCTGATCTGCCTACGCTATGGTGTGGCTTGCAACCGGCAAGCTTTTACTACGTCTATATAAATATGTCAAACTAAAAAGGCCATATAGCATGATGTTGAAGAACTATCTAAAGACCGGAGTACGCAGTTTATTTAAGCACAAACTATTCAGTCTGACCAATATCGTTGGCCTCAGTCTTGGTGTTCTATGTTGCATGATGATCATGATGTACGTGGTGCATGAGACCAGTTTTGATCAATGGAACAGTAGAATAGACCGGCTGGTACGGCCTTACGCCGACATTAATTTCGGCGGTACTATCATGACCATGGCAGTGACAGGGGCTCCACTGGCACCGGATGCCCAGGCCATTTTGCCAGAGATCGAAGATTGGTGCCGTTTTCGCAATTATGGCTCTTACCTGGTCAAGGTGGAAGGTAGCGGGGCCCAGAACATCCTGGTGGAAGAGGCTCTTTCGGTTGATAGTAGCTTTCTCAATCTATTTCCTGTCCCGCTGCTCGACGGCGATCCTCTTTCATGTCTCAAATCACCACAGACACTGCTGATTTCAGAAACCCTGGCCTTGAAGCTTTTTAATTCCACGCAACAGGCCGTGGGAAGCTCTTTGCAACTTGACAATGACCGGATCTGGAAGATTACCGGTGTCTTTGCTGACCTACCTGCCACGACACATTTCCGGTCCGACTTATTATTATCTCTCAACGGCAACCGGGAAATAGCTGAGGCACCACCATTGTGGGCAGCCAACAATAACTTTCATACCTATTTCCTTTTGCGTGAAGGAACTGACTATGAGATTTTCAGTAAAAAGTTTGAAAAGCTTTCACGGGAAAAGATGGAAATCACCAGCAGCACTCTTTTGGGGATGAGTCTGGAAGATTTTGAGAAAACCGGACAATATGCCCGATATCCTTTGCAGAGGGTTGCTGACATTCATTTACACTCGGACCTGACAGTCGAGTTGCAGCCAAATGGTGATTTTCGCTATGTCTGGATTTTTTCTGCCATTGCTCTATTTGTGTTAATTATTGCCTGTATCAATTTCATGAATTTGACGACGGCCAAAGCCTCCCAACGTGTCAAAGAAATCTCGGTACGTAAAGTAATGGGTAGCAGCCGGCAGCAATTAATATTTCAGTTTCTCACCGAGGCAATGTTGATGGCGACAATTTCCGTGATGATCGCTTTGGCGTCGAGTTTTTTCATTTTGCCCTGGTACAATGACCTTACTGGTGCCAGCCTGCAATTGCCCTATGA
>JABDLW010000520.1 GCA_013001805.1 Saprospiraceae bacterium
GATAAGCCGGAATTTTGGATCTACACATCAAATAAAGGTTCAAGCCGATGATAAAAAGATGGAATCAGCACGTCAAATCATTTGGGATCTTACCGGTCGAGGAGCAGATTATGCCTTTGAATGTACCGGTATCCCTGAACTAGGAGATGCTCCGTTAAGGTTAATAAGGAATGCGGGCATGGCCATACAGGTGAGTGGAATCGAACAGGAAATTACGATTGACATGAATTTATTTGAATGGGATAAAATTTATATTAATCCACTATATGGAAAATGTAATCCAAACGTGGACTTCCCGAAAATTATTAATTACTATAAGAGCGGAAAATTAAAATTAGACGAACTGATCAGTAAAAAATATTCTCCTGAACAATTGTCAATAGCCTTTGATGACATGTTAAACGGTCGAATTGCCAAAGGAGTGATTGTGTTTGATGAGTAAAATGAAATACATGGTTTTAGGATGCTACAGTATATTAGGTCGCAAGGAATCGGTGATGTTTCCCGATGTGACAGCTACCTGGGAATTACTCCCAGCGAAGATAAGCCCAGTCGCAAAAAATGAAAAAAGTAATACAAAAATTGATTTAGCGATTGACATTTATTTGAATCTTAAAAAAATCTTAAGCACTACTTTAATTTTTCGGCATTTCTTTGAATTTTTTCAATGGCAATACCAACGTAATCCAAATCCTCTGTTGTTCCAAGTAGTACATATTGTGGTATCCAGACGGCCTCATCATAACATAGCTTGTCACTGAGGGGACAATGATTCCGCTGCATGTACTCTTCAAAGTTTAGGCGCTCTGTAGAATAAAATTTCTTAAAATTGTTCGACTCAAAAGCATTTTTCAAATAAGGCATTTTATTTAGTGGTTTATAACCACTGGAACAAGGAATTCCTTCGGCACTCAAAGCCTGAACAAATTTATCACGCGACAGACCCTTAAATACTTCGCTTTGGTAGCGGAAAGGAAAAAGATGAAAGGCAGCGCGATCCACTTTATCGTAAAGTCGATATGGTGATATTCCGGGAAGATCTGCGATTTCGGAAGCCAGGTACTTAGCATGCTGATTCCGCATCTCAGTTTGTTTATCCAGGCGTTCCATTTGAGCGAGACCAATCGCTGCCTGATATTCAGTAATCCGCAATTTGGTGCCAACCATCACCGCTCCTTCCGATACAGAACCTACCATGGCACCATAGGGATTGCCGTAGTTATGGTAGGAGAAGCAGCGATCCATAAAATCATCATCGTCACTCACAATAGCACCTCCTTCGCCCATGGGAAGATGTTTTGAATTTTGGAAGCTGAAACAACCTGCGTCGCCAAATGTGCCAACTTTCTGACCGTTATATTCAGCGAGCCAAGCCTGGCAAGCATCTTCGATCACCACTAAATCATGTTTTTTTGCCACCTGCATAATTGGATCCATGTCGCAAGGCAGCCCCAATATATGGACAGGTAGGATAGCTTTGGTATTGGAGGAGATTTTTGCTTCGATCTTTGCTGGATCGATTTGAAAAGTTGCCGGATCCACATCAACGAAAATGGGAATAGCCCCGTTAAACATAATACAGGATACTGATGCAATAAAGGAATAGGGACTTACAATCACCTCGTCCCCCCACCCCACATCCAGCTGCGCCAGTGAAGTGTTTAAGGCATTGGTTCCATTTACAACTGCCAGACAACGCTTGGCTCCCGACATTTCCGCCCACTTTTGTTCAAATAAGGCCACTATTTTGCTTCTCGACCAAACGCCGCTACGCATCACTTCCAACAACAATTTTTCATCGGTTTCCGGATTCCAAATGGGCCAATCAGGCCATCCATGATCCCTGATGGGACGGCCACCTAACAACGCTGGTATATTTACATCACGGCGGATATTTAGATACCAATTTTTATCGGTTAGTGAAAGACCCAACCCCGCACCCAGGCCGGCCAGGGAATTTTGCTTGATAAATGAGCGACGATGATATTTCATGCTATCCATTTCCTGATTTTGTCTTTTTATTAAGAATTATACCTGATCATGAGCCTCGAACCCAGTCTGCTGTCATTATCATGTAATAAGAGCAACGCTCTAATTTAATGATAATCAAAATGCCGCTCCTACTTCATCCATCTTTTTTAAGTTTTGAGGACACCTCCATTGAATAATGGCATGAAAATTTGATGGCGTGGCAAAATATGGTTGGATGAGGTCGAAGAAGTCTATAACTTTGACTTTAATCCAAGGGAGGGAAAACAGATTAAGAGGATAACTATTGACCATCAAGACTTTTTAATAAAGAAATGGGATGAGTACTTTAATGACTGAGTCGAATATCTTGAGGGCTGTTAAGCTCTGGTTCACAGAGGAGAAGATCTACGTTCTTCTATCTGATGATCGTGAAATTGCCGTCCCACTGAAATGGTTCCCACACCTTTTCACTGCCACTGAAAAGCAAAGGAATAATTGGAGGTTGATTGGAAAGGGAATAGGCATACACTGGGAAGATATCGACGAAGATTTATCCGCACAAGGTCTTCTTAATAATCTCTTAGAGCAGTAATGCCCTCCCTCGGATACTTGCCACCAGGTAAAGTGCTCGCTCAGCTGCCTACTTTGCAAGGCAACCTCGGGCTTCGTGATATTACGGCCATGCATCGTAGTGAGGTGGAAATGCTCATATGGTACAGATTTATCCGTCAAGCATGACCTAATTCATCGGTTATTCATCGGTCTCATACCCCAGATAGAAAATAGTGATTCGGTAAACTTTGCGAACTTAGATGTCGACCAAAATGCCCGGGATGCTCAATTTACCACACAGTTCAATCACCAATGCTCTATACACTCCGCAAGGGGTTACTTTTCTATCTTTAAAAAGCTCGCATTTGCGCGGTCGTGGCGAGGTGTCTATTTATCTTCCGGCATCAGCTCAAGGTCATTCTGATTTATCACTTATTATGTTGCTGCACGGTGTTTATGGGAGTCACTTTTCCTGGCTTTATCAAGCGGGAGCTCACACAGTGCTGGAAAAATTAATGGCTGAAAAACAGTTGGGACCTTTTATGCTGGTGATGCCCTCCGATGGACTGACTGGTGATGGCAGCGGATATTTAGAGCACGAAAACAAAAATCATGAAGCCTGGATTGTCGAAGATGTACTCCTAGCCATAAAACATCATTTTTCTGAAATAACCGAACGGTCCCGGATATTTATTAGCGGCCTTTCGATGGGCGGCTACGGTGCACTACGATTGGGCATTAAATACCATCAGATTTTCTCCGGAATTTCCGCCCATTCGTCAATTACAGACCTCGATGATTTTCAAACCTTTATTGAGGAAGACATACGCTCAAAGATTTCGGAACAGACTATCCACGAATCATCGGTCGTCTACAATGCGCTGAAATACCGTGACCACCTGCCTCCATTAAGATTTGATTGCGGTGTGGAAGACCAGCTCATCGAATCCAACCGGTCTTTACATGCCTTGTTAAGGG
>JABDLW010000273.1 GCA_013001805.1 Saprospiraceae bacterium
ATCCATCCCTATGCAGCATTACAATAGTGAATCCTGGTTACTCACCATCCGCTAGTTATGATAGCCCTTTTCAAATTGACATAAACCTCAATGAAATCGATCGGCACCAAACGCATATCCTTTCTTCTTCAATCCCGACTAGCTGGTATTCAGTACTTTCATAAGTGATGCCAAGATGCCGTCCGAAGTAGAACGCTTTCTGGAAAAATAATATGTAGTTTTGGTGATAGGAAAGAATTATGATACGATAAAGTATGAACAATATATTTACCAAAATACTAGTCCTATGCTCACTAACCGCCTTTTCAACTTCTAAAGGACTATCACAGGGCAAGCCCATTGTGGGAGTGGCAGGAATTGCACATGAGTCAAATTCATTCAGTGCTGAGAAAACGGAACTAAAAGACTTTGATTTCGACCCAACTTTAACTCAGGAAGAAAGAGCAAAGACTTTCTTCGCAGGATCAACGGCTAAGAACATAAGTGCTGGTTATATTGAAGGAGCTATACGTAATAACTTGGAATTATATCCCACCATCGTAACTAAAGCAACTCCAAAGGGACCGGTAACGGATGAAGCACTTAATACCCTGATGAAGGAAATCATCAGCTCCTTAAAAGCAGGACCTAAACTTGATGGTATTTTATTAAATCTACATGGAGCTATGGTTGGCGAAAGTTATCCCAGTGGTGACGAGGAAATTGTAAGGCGCATCCGGGATGCATTCGGTACGTCCATGCCTATTGTTGTTACTCATGATTTCCATGCCAACATTACCCCCCAAACCGTTGAGCTATGTGATGTCCTCATTACCTTTAAAGAAAACCCACATCTGGACACGTATGAACGTGGTATCCAGGCTGCTGAAATCATGGCAGGGATAATCAGCGGTGAACTGAAGCCTGTTCAGACCATCGTTCATCCGCCTATGGTCTATAATATCGCCTTTCAAAGTACTTTTTCTGAACCGCTCATGCCCGTTACCACAGAAAGTAAAAAAGTGGAAAAACAAGTTGCTGTATTGGTCGCGAGTGTAGCTGGTGGTTACCAGTACGCGGATGTGCCTTATATGGGACCATCTGTTGTCGTAGTCACAAATGATAAGAAAGCCTTAGCAGATAAAGAAGCTCAGCATTTAGCAGAAATGCTTTATGCAACCCGTGAAGAGACTATCATTGAGAATCCTCAACCTTCAGAGGCTGTCAAAATGGCCATGGAACATGAAGGGCGACCGGTTATTTTAATTGACATGGGCGATAACATTGGTGGCGGATCGGCAGGAGATGCGACCTTTATGCTGGACGAGCTGATTAAACAGAAGGCAGAAGGCTGGGCGGTGGTCATGTATGATCCTGGCGCATATGAAGTAGCCGAGGAGGCGGGAGTGGGAAAACCCTTTGATTTTGATGTCGGTGGAAAAACGGATAATATGCATGGAGAACCGGTCCGTGTGAAAGGGGAAGTACGTTCACTACATGTCGGTCGGTATCTCGAAACTGAAGTGCGACACGGTGGAGGAAGATATTGGGATATGGGCAATACCGCTGTTGTGCAAGTCGAAGGTTCCACTTTGGATGAGCCAAATTTGGTTCTAATTACTACCAAACGCGCCAGTCCGAACAGTGCGCACAACTTTATCTCAAATGGTGTATACGTAGAGCGTCAAAAAATGTTGGTTGTCAAAGGTGCAATTGCACCCCGTGTCGCATACGAGCCATTTGCTTCTACCATGATTTCCGTTGACAGCCCCGGCGCGACAGCCATAAACACCGAATGGTTTAAATACTACAATATCCGTGACGGACTATTTGGAATAAAGAAATCGAAAAAATAGGTTTGAGGGTAAACTCTTAGTTTCTATTAGATGATTACAGGGCCTGCTGCTTGATCCTACGGTGTGGTCTACAATTAATAACCTCGACGAAAGGCTCTATTCACCAAAAGCAGATTGACTTGCCAAAGAGCGTTGATTAGTGTTGTTTATCCGACATACCCTGCGCGTTTGATCGCCAAAGAGAAGTGTTGGTCATTCATTTCTAAGCCAAACTAAAGCATCTGCTTTAAAGCCCAGTATTTGATCAAAAGTAGATCACAATAGATGCTTGGGTGAATGGAGATGACATAGTAACCATGTTTATAGGAAAATTTTGGAGTATAATCTGATCGATTTAAATACTTCGAAACCAATAATGTAGTTTGCATCGACAGATTTTTAGAAAAAGACACAATTATCATACATAATTTCAAAATATGAAGCGTAGAAATCTCATCAGATGTCTTCCTTATCTTTCATTAACTGGCACAGCCATTGGACCAAATGCTGCTTTTCGATCGCTACTAGGGGCAGATACGAGCGAACTATCCTCAGAAAAAAAAGCTAAGCCAAAGCGAATAGCAGCCATCATCACAGAGTTTCGTCAGAATTCCCATGCGGAGGTCATTATTGGCAAATATTTGGAAGGATATAACCGAGATAATATGGAGCCATTTCCACAATCCAAAATAGTCTCCATGTTTACGGAACAGGTCCCCGAGAACGACCTAAGTCGTACATTCTCCAAAAAGTACAATGTGCCTATCTTCCGCACGGTAGCTGATGCACTTACACTGGGCCAAGACGATATGGCCGTGGACGGTGTCCTACTAATAGGAGAACATGGACAATATCCTATGAATGATAAAGACCAAAAACTATATCCCCGCTTTGAAATGTTTCTGAAAATCACAGATGTTTTCAGGGAGTTTAAAAAATCTGTACCTGTTTTCAATGACAAACATCTGTCATGGAGCTGGAGGCAAGCCAAACGGATGG
>JABDLW010000280.1 GCA_013001805.1 Saprospiraceae bacterium
ACAAGTTCTGATGGCATTGCTAATGCCGATTGGTGGAAGACCTTAGGTGCCGATGGCCACCAATCAGCCACCGAACCGGGGAATCCTGACATTACCTATGGCGAGTTTCAACAAGGCGTTTTATTCCGTATTGATCAGACCACGCGCGAGATCGTTTCTATACAACCGCAACCGGGAGAAGGCGAACCCTATGAACGCTTTAACTGGGATGCACCTATTCTGGTAAGTCCGCATAATCCAACACGGCTCTATTTTGCTTCTCAAAGGGTTTGGAAGTCGGAGAACAGGGGTGATGATTGGACGGCAATTTCGTCCGACCTTACCTTAAATCAAGATCGCATTACCTTACCTATGTATGGCAAGCAACAAAGCTGGGACAATGCGTGGGATGTAGGTGCGATGTCCAATTATAATACCATTACTTCTTTGGCGGAATCGCCAATACAGGAAGGACTCATTTATGCAGGAACAGACGATGGCATCATTCAGGTTACTGAAAATGGTGGCAGTTCCTGGCGAAAAATTACCTTAGGATCGATCAAAGGCTTACCGTCAATACCATTTGTAAACGATGTTCGTGCCGATCTGTTCGACGCCAATGTAGTCTATGCTGCTCTAGATAATCACAAATATGGTGACTATAAGCCCTATCTCATAAAAAGTTCAGACAAGGGGAGAAGTTGGACCTTGATCAATGGAGACTTACCAAAACGTCTTTTAACATGGCGATTGGTTCAGGATCATATGGATAGAAATTTAATTTTCGCAGCGACTGAATATGGCATTTATTTTACCAAGAATGGCGGAACGAACTGGATCCAACTGAAGGATGGATTGCCAACAATATCTTTTAGAGATCTTACCATTCAACGGCGGGAAAACGATCTCGTTACAGCCTCTTTTGGAAGAGGATTCTATATACTTGACGATATTTCGCCACTACGTAGTTTTAACAATGCGACCTTAACTGCTGAAGCTACTTTATTTCCGGTAAAAGATGCCTATTGGTATCGACCATCAAATCGTGTTGGAAGCCAGGGTGATGGTGAGTACATTGCTAAGAATCCGCCATTTGGGGCCATTTTCACTTATTATATGCCTGATAAAGTGAAGTCCTTAAAAGATGAACGAAAGGCTAATGAAAAAAAGAATGGATCAGGGTTTCCGGGCTGGGACGCCATTGAAGCAGAAAACAGGCAAGATGGTCCTGATATTCTATTGGTCATAAAAGATGAAAACGGCAGAACCATTAATACAGTTAAAGGCACTAATAAAAAAGGATTTAATCGGGTGAACTGGAGATTGAATTATCCGAACAAAAGCGGTGAACGTTTGGATCAAAGCGGTGGTCAGGGCGGTATCATGGTAACGCCTGGTGATTATTCGGTGACACTGGTGAAACGCGTTGATGGTAATACATCGACCCTTCAAGGGCCATTGAACTTTAAAGTTGTGCCTATGTATGACGGTGCCTTACCAAGGAAATCCTTTGAAGAAATCGATCAATTCAGGGAAGAGTTTGTTGGCTATCAACAAGATCTGACGGCGACAAGAACCATGCTTTCTAAAAGTTTAAAAACAGTCAATGCCATGAAGCGAGCCGCCGATAAGGCAAGTTCTCCGGCCAACCTCTCTGACTTAATTAATCAGGCCAGGATCAAACTATTGGATTTAGATAAGGAATTGAATGGTGATGATACCAAGGGTGAGATTGGAGAGCGGTCAAATCCATCAGCCAGAGACGGACTTTCGTTAAGCTTCAGAGCCTTGCGCAATACTTATGGACCCACAGGCACACATAAGGCCTTACTTTCACGTGTGAAAAGCCAGTTGACTAAGGTAAAATCCCGATTGAAAACCATAACAGAAAACGAAATGCCTAATATTGAGAGTGCTTTGAAATCAGCAGGAGCGCCATGGATAGAAGGTCAGGGGCTTATTGATAACTAAATGAAACTAAAATGATTGAAAAAATAAATTGGAATGATGTTCCCGTAGAACATGTCAGTCCGAAAATGGAACGCAAATTGGTTTATGGTGAAAAGGTCATGGTTGCCAGAATGAAATTTAAAGATGGGTTTCGTGTACCCTTGCACCATCATATTAATGAACAGGTCACCCAGGTAATTTCCGGGACCATTCGATTTTGGTTTGGTGAAAACAAAGAAAAGACCATGGACTTGAATGCCGGCGATGTTGTTGTAATACCGGCTAATTTGCCTCATGAGGCCTTAATGATTGGTGATGTTGAGGAAGTTGATACCTGGTCACCTATACGAGAAGACTGGCTCGATGGAACCGATGATTATCTTAGACAGAAAGAATAATGGATCTTGGACTGCAGGATAAGATCGCTTTTGTAGCAGCTTCCAGCCAGGGCCTGGGAAAAGCCGTGGCTTCAGAATTGGCTAAGGAAGGAGCAAGGCTGGCTATATGTGGTAGAAATAAGCAGGTTTTGGATGCCACAAGGCGCGAACTTGAAGATATGTATGAGCGAGCCGTGCTCGCGGTGCCTGGAGACCTGACCCAAAAAGAAGATAGAAAGTTCATTTTAGACAAGGTCTTCATCGAATTTGGAAAGGTTGATATTTTAATTACAAACTCAGGAGGGCCACCGGCAGGGAAATTTGAAGACCTGTCACAGACCGATTGGGATAAAAGCTATGAACAACTCTTAGGCAGTACGGTTTCGTTGATCAGAGCTGTTCTACCGGGGATGAAAGCACAGCGATGGGGACGCATTGTCACCATTACGTCACAAGCCGTTAAACAACCGGTTGATAATTTAATACTGTCTAATGCAGTCAGGGCTTCTGTTGTTGGTTTAATGAAAACCCTGGCGAATGAACTGGGGCCATTCAATATAACGGTGAATAATGTCATGCCGGGTTATACCGAAACAAAGCGCTTACTGGAATTAATTGAAAAAAACCCATCGTTTAAATCGGCTGTTGAAGAGATTCCTTTGAATCGTTTTGGCAAGCCCGAAGAATTTGCAGCTGCTGTCGCCTTTTTGGCGAGTGCCCGAGCCAGTTATATCACCGGCGTATCCCTGGCGGTAGACGGTGGTTGGATAAAATCGATATTGTAACTATGAATACTCATATTGATCTGCATAATACATCTATCCTTGTAACGGGAGCTTCACAAGGTATCGGAAAAGCCATTGCCAATTATACCATGTCCATGGGTGCCAGGGTGGCTGTACATTATAATACGCATAGGCAAGGGGCTGAAACTTTAGTTGAGCAATATCCGGCCACGAATTCGAAAGCCTTCAAGGCTGATCTTAGCCATATTTCCGAAGTTATTGATTTTTTCAAGGCTGTTAACGTTGAATTTGGACAAATTGATGTGATCATTTTAAATGCCGGAGTGTTTATCCCGCATTCAACCTTTGAAGAGGTTGACGAATGGTTTAAGATATGGAAAAAGACCTTAGCCATCAATTTAGACGCTGTCGGGATCCTCACCAAGTTGGGGATCGATCATTTCAGAGAACATGGTGGAGGACGTTTTATTTATATGGGAAGCCGGGCTGTTTTCAGAGGTGAAACCGAAGAGTATTTAGCCTATGCCGCCTCAAAAGGAGGGATGACCTCCTTAGCCAGAAGTGTTGCCCGTTCCTTTGGAAAGGACAACATCAAGGCCTTTACAG
>JABDLW010000286.1 GCA_013001805.1 Saprospiraceae bacterium
GGGATTTTTGGGCAATTTTATTTAAAATCATTTACTTACTTTGTTGCTTCTAGTTTTTAAAAAATAATATGTCAAAGATATTAAAGATTAACGAGCTCGAAAAGACTTATAAAAGCGGTTCAAAACAGATCACCGTTTTGCAGGATATTACTTTCGAAGTTGGAGAAGGAGAAACCTTTGCTATCGTAGGACCTTCAGGTAGTGGTAAAACCACCTTGCTTGGTTTGTGTGCCGGTTTAGACTATCCGGATGGCGGTGACGTAGAGCTTTGTGGACATAAACTACAAGATTTATCTGAAGATGAACGCGCACGATTGCGTAATGATGAAGTTGGATTTATTTTTCAGAATTTCCAGTTATTGCCAACACTTACAGCATTGGAAAATGTAGTCGTTCCCTTGGAACTGCAAGGTGCAAAAGGCGCTCAGAAAGTCGGACTCGAACTACTCGAAAAAGTTGGTTTAGGCGATCGCGTGCATCATTATCCGTCCCAATTATCGGGTGGTGAACAACAACGTGTGGCACTGGCAAGAGCCTTTTCGAATAAACCAAGCATCATATTTGCCGACGAGCCCACAGGCAACCTGGATGAAGAGACCGGTGAAAAGGTAGTGCAATTACTTTTCGATCTAAACAAAGAAGCAGGCACGACTTTGGTCATTGTATCTCACGATTTGGACCTGGCCAACAAAACACAGCAGATCCTCCGATTGAAAGGCGGAAAAATATTTAGTAACGAAAGAACAGCAGTCGTTTGAAAACTAAATTATCACATACAAAAACAGGAAGCAGCTGGCTATTTAAAATGGCCTGGAGAGACGGGAAGGCGAGTAGTGGGAGACTTCTTTTCTTTATGGCATCCATAATTCTGGGTATTGCCGCAGTTGTGTCCATTCAGTTGTTCAGTGATAATCTGAAGGAAAATATTCAACGCCAATCGAAATCATTGATGGGTGCCGATTTCCTAATCGATACCGATAATTTACCAACAGAGCGGACCCTGGCAATCATCGATTCCTTAGGTGGTGCCGATGCTTCCGAAGTCACTTTTTCGTCCATGGCGGCATTTCCAAAAAACGGCGGTGCCAAGTTGGTACGCGTTCGTGGTATTGAAGGTAATTTCCCGTTTTATGGTAATCTTACCACCGAACCGGAAACAGCAGGAAGCAGCTATCAATCTGAGGGTGGTGCAGTTGTAGATGCCACAATGATGTTACAATTTGATGTTGAAGTTGGTGATTCCATTAAGATTGGTGAATTGACCTTACCCATAGTAGGCGCATTAAAATCTATTCCGGGTTCCGGAGCAATTTCATCGGCGGTAGCACCTCCGGTACTAATACCATTTGATTTAATAGACGAGACCAATTTATTGCAACGCGGCAGCCGAAAGGAATACCAGTATTATTTTATGGCACCGGACATGGACCTGGTGCTTTTAGATGAAAAAGTCGATCCGATGCTGGATGCCGAAAATGCCGATATCGATACACATACGAGTACAAGTCAGCGTTTGGGGCGCAGCTATGATAACTTTGGTAAGTTTTTAAACCTTGCAGCTTTTATTGCCTTACTCCTGGGATGTATTGGAATTGCGAGTTCGGTTCATATCTATATCAAAGAAAAACTGACATCCATTGCCGTATTAAAATGTCTTGGTGCATCCCGAAAGCAATCGTTTTTGATCTATCTGATACAGGTAACCGGCATGGGACTTCTAGGTGGTATTCTCGGGACTTTAATGGGCGTATTATTACAAGAAACCTTTCCATATATACTCAGAGGATTTTTACCCTTTGATGTTGAAGTCGTCATTACCTTAAAGCCACTAGTTATGGGGCTGTTGTTGGGTATATTAATGTCGATACTGTTTGCATTGTTACCTTTGCTCAGCACCTGGTATGTTTCGCCACTGGAAGTATTACGTGTAAGTCAGAACGGTTCAAGAAAGCCGCGAAGAGCACGCATCCTGATATTTTTAGCCATATTGTTATTCATTTTTGCATTTTCATTCTGGTTATTACGAAATGTCACCTTTGCCATGGCCTTTGTCATAGGTGTCGTAATCACCTTTGCCATTCTTGCGGGCATTGCCTGGTTATCTATGACCTTGATAAAACGCTTTTATCCTTCGAGCTGGAACTATACGGCTCGCCAAAGCTTATTGAACTTATTCAGACCCAACAATCAAACCATGGTGCTCATTTTGGCTATAGGATTAGGTACATTCCTCATCAGTACATTGTATTTTACCAAAGATATTCTGTTGGCTAAAACGGCGCTTTCCAGCACAGGCGACAAAGCGAATGTCATTATGCTTGATGTACAAAGCGATCAGAAGGAAGCCGTTGCACAAACCATTTCACAACAAGAGCTAAAAATTGTTGATCAGCTGTCGCTCGTGACAATGCGTATGCATAGTATTAAGGGGAAATTGGTCAATGACATCCGACAAGACACCTCGTCAAATGTCCGTCGTTGGGTGTTGAATCATGAATTCCGAACGACCTATCGCGATTCGCTTATCGCCTCCGAAACTCTCGTCAAAGGGGAGTGGACGCCCACTTTATCTACCGGTGAGGATGTGGTTATTTCAATTTCAGACGACCTTTCTCAAAACGCCGATCTGGCTGTAGGGGATAAGGT
>JABDLW010000523.1 GCA_013001805.1 Saprospiraceae bacterium
ATGCAGTGGTTATGCAAGATTTAAACCAAGAATTATCCTCAAAACAAGCCTTCCCTGAGTTTTTCGAATCGATGATTGAAGAGAATAAATTGGGACAAAAAACAGGCGAAGGATTTTACAATTATGAGCAACCAAAGGATCACCTCAATAATTTTAATGCATTTAGTCTCGAAATAAGGGATTTGATGCTGAAATATAATAAGCCCAGCATCAGAATTATAAAAGAAAAGCCATCCAAAAAATAGAATGAATAAAAGATTTATTATCGACGCTCATTTAGACCTGGCTATGAATGCCATTGAGTGGAATCGGGATCTAAGACAGCCCTTACAGCATATTCGAGAAAGAGAAATGCACATGCCAGACAAATCGGATAGGGGCCGTGGTACGGTCTGCCTCCCTGAATTACGAAATGGTCAAATAGGACTGGTAGTCGCTACCCAACTTGCCCGTTACCAACCATCCGGCAGTACGCTCCCCGGCTGGCACTCACCACAGCAGGCCTGGGCAATGACGCAAGCCCAATTAACCTGGTATCGTGAAATGGAAAAACTTGGTGAGATGGTACAAATCACTAATCTCACTCAATTGAATGCGCATCTCGATTTATGGAACAATGACCAAAAAGATTCAGCAAGCAAACCAGTTGGATACATCCTCAATTTAGAGGGTGCAGACTCTCTGGTAGATCCTGGCTATCTCCACATTGCCTGTGAATATGGCTTACGGGCGATTGGTTTATCACATTTCGGACCTGGAAGATATGCACCGGGCACGCGTATGGAAGGACCACTCACTAAAATGGGTGAAAACCTAATTGAGGAAATGAATAGTCTGGTGGGTACTTCCCATCAGTTGATTTTAGATATGACCCACCTGACTGATGCAGGATTTTATCAAGCGTACGATCTTTATGAAGGTCCCATCTGGTCCAGCCATCATAACGTAAGAGCCATTGTTCCCAATCAACGGCAAATCAATGATGAGCAAATTAAATTATTAATAGAAAGAGGCAGTGTCATCGGTGCAATGTTGGACTGTTGGGCCATGGACCTGAGGTTTATTAATAAAGTATCCGATCCCTGGCAACTAAATATCAGAATTGAGCAAATTATCGATCATTGGGACCACATTTGCCAAATAGCAGGAAATTCCGAACATGTTGCGATTGGAAGTGATCTGGATGGAATTTTTGGTACCGAACAATCACCCCATGATCTCAATTCCATCGCTGATCTGCAAAAGTTTGAATCCTTGTTGCAAAATCGTGGCTATAGCGATACCGATATCGATAACATATTTTACAAGAATTGGCTACGCTTTTTGCAAAAAGCCTGGAGCTAATTTAAGAAATGGGTTTGCTAGCAGGTGCCGAAAAAATCGAAATCACCCCCCGGCTGGGCACGGCCATCAATGGCGATTTTTATACCCACTATGCACTTTCAATTCAGGACCGACTCTATGCCAAAGCGATCGTTCTTTCTGATGAAAATGTTACACTGCTATTTATCGTAGTAGATATTTGCACAATGTCCCCAGATTATGTGGATGACATTAAAAGAGAAATAAAAAATAAGACGGGATTAGCAAGCGATCAAATTATCATCAGTTGCACCCATACGCACGCTGCAGGAGCCACGGAAGAGGTATATTTAGGTGGTGCCGATCTGGCTTATCGCCAAAGCCTGCGATTGCAAATCGTAAGACTAGCTACCACGGTGCTAGAAAAAATTCGTCCCGCCAAGATATGTTATGGTCAAGTATCTGCTCCCGAATATGTGCGGTGTCGAAGATATTACATGGAGAAAGGGACCACAATTATAAATCCTGTCTCAGACAAGTCAGATATCGTAAAGACCAATCCATTTGGTTTGGAAAAACATATAAAAGGTCCGGTCTCAATTCCTAATGAGGATCTGAGTTTTCTGGCCATCAAGGGATTGGATGATCAGTGGATTGGTGTCCTTGCAAACTATTCCCTGCATTATGTCGGTGACTGGGAGAATGGCACCATTACTGCCGATTACTTTGGTGAATTTGCAAAATTTTTAGGAGAATCCTTACCACATGCAAATGACCTCGTTGGCATAATGACTAATGGCACTTGCGGTGATATAAATATCTGGAACTTCACAAGTAAAAAGAAAAAGCTGGAACCTCATCAAGAAAGTCGTCATATTGGACAGGCACTAGCCCAGAAAGTGATCAATGCATTGTCAGATTGTATTTGGGAGAAAGACACAACCATATCAATCGTTAGTGATCATATCAAAATAAAGACGCGAAAACCCAATCTCGAAGACTTGGAAATCGCAAGAGATACGATCACCGGTCTTAAAAACTTGACACCAGATTATTCTGATGAATCATTAAGAATCATTTATGCCCGTGAGCAAATTCTGCTTGATGAAATGAAGGGTGATCGAGATTGCAAAATGCAGGCGATAAAAATTGGTCGCCTTTTGATTGGTACACTCCCCGGCGAATTTTTTGCCGAGACGGGTTTATTAATAAAAAGTCACTGCAGTGAAATGACCTATTTTTCCATCGGGCTGGCAAATGGGAATGTCGGATACGTGCCACCTGAAGGTCAATTTGCATTGGGTGGATATGAAACCTGGCGCAGTAGATATAGTTGTCTGGAGTTAAATGCCGAGGAGAAAATTCGTAAATGCCTGCTTAGATTAATTGACAGATTAAAACATTAGAAGAAGAAAAATGCGTGAAAGTACAACTGATTGGTTTCGACTAGAGGAAGAAAATGTTATTGATACACCGGCGCTCTTAATTTACAGTGAACGTGTACGTCAAAATGTTGACCATCTTGTAGGGATGATCGATGACAAATTGCGATTACGTCCCCATATGAAAACCAATAAATCGGAAGAAGCGGCCCGACTTTTGATCGACGCCGGAGTGGAAAAATTTAAATGCGCCACCATCGCCGAAGCCGAAACATTAGCGATGGCGCATGCCAAAGACATCCTTCTGGCCTATCAACCAACCCGACCTAAACAAAAGCGATTTGTTGAATTAATGAAGGCATACCCTAACATTAAATTTAGTTGCCTCATTGATAATCTCGAAACAGCAAGGCAAATTGCGCAGCTTGGCACAAAAAGTGGGATTGTGCTCGATACCTACATTGATGTCAATTTAGGTATGGACCGGACCGGAATTGAACCGGGAACCCCCACTATCAATTTAATACGGGAAGCCAATAATTTAGATGGCTTGACCGTGCAAGGCCTGCATGTATACGATGGACATCTTCGAGACGCAAACATTCAAACAAGAACAGAAAAATGTAACAATGATTTTCAGCGGATCACCCAGACACTCAAGATACTGCAGCAAGAGGGATACCAAATGAAAATTGTAGCGGGTGGTTCACCGACATTCCCCATACATGCCAAAAGGCCAAATGTAGAATGCAGTCCGGGAACTTTTATCTACTGGGATTGGGGA
>JABDLW010000307.1 GCA_013001805.1 Saprospiraceae bacterium
CCATAAATGGCGTTGGCACTTTCAGGTTTTTGGATAAGCATTTAGGTTTTCGGCAATGACAATCTATAGTACCAGAAAACCAGGCACATGGTTCTATTGCCAGATTTTAACACTTGAGATCCAAATACCATCCTGTGACCAGCAGATCTTTGCGGAAAAGGTTTATTAAAGTAGCAGGAAGTCCTGAATTCATGGAAAGAAGTCAATCATATTACCAAAATTTGATTTTCATTTTGGCTTTAGCACTTAAAAATTTATCAAATAACCAGCTTCTTTGGTGGTTAAAGAATTATAATCGATTAACTTTCCCACTGGTTGTAAATTCTAGAGCGTCTCGTTTTTTACGTTTTTGACTGATATAGCCGAACAGCCGAGTTAAGAATTCTATATGTATCAGTTAACTTATCATTCAGTAGCCGTTCCCAGTTTGGTACCCGGTGATCTTGATGACATTCTCGAAGAATCCAGAACCCGTAATGCTCTACGAGATGTTACCGGCTGTTTGATTTATCACAATAAAAGGTTTGTTCAAATATTGGAAGGGGGAAAGATAGATGTACTCAGGATTTATGGAAAAATTATAGGAGATCGAAGGCATCATAAAGTAACGTTACTGTGGGAGGGGCCGGTTAATAGAAGATATTTTGAGGAATGGAACATGGCTTTTTATCGTATTGACAATGGATCCAATGTAAATGAGGATGAACAAACTTTCCGACATAATATGAGGTTGCTTTCCGACTTTTCGGATAAGTCCACCAGTTCAATGCTTAGTTTTTGGGCGACAGTGAGGAAGTTGCTAGGAGGCAGTTGAAATACGCGATTGATTTCAGAAGAGGTAATCGTCGTTTTGTGATGCGGAGAGACGAAGCCCGCCCGTGCCGGTATGGACGGGGAACATGCCGGGTGTAACTGACTTTTAAAGTACTCTTTCACCAATATTCAAATTCTTTGCTCGTATCTAATAAGAAATCAATTATTGATCCGCGGGTTCTACAGGCAACCGCTGGACCATTTCGTCTCAAATAAATCAGTAAAAAATATCTTCAGAAAGTGTGGAGTGGATCTGCATATCATACCAGAGTATGATGAGCATTCATTTTTTAGAAGGAGGGGGTCGTCGTGGGGCACGCATCAATTTCCGGAAGGGTAAAATTCCTTTTGCTGCTGGGAATTGCCTCTTTGCCGGAGCGATTAAAATGCTGCACCCCGGCTACGTTTTAGATTCATTCCCAGGATCTCGTTTTTATTCGTGTGCATTCCCAGTTTATGGGATATTGTCAAGTCTGCCGGATTTGTGAAGCCTCTATCCTGCAAATGGTATGTTTCATGCTTTTGCTCCGTTCCATAATCATTGTCCCTTGAAATTTTCACATCGGAAACGAGGATAATTATGACTAAAAGGAAGCTTATGAATGGTGATTGATTTATGATTTTTTTCATGACTTTGGTTTCTAGCTATTTGCCCGTGTATACCTGGGCACCTGAAAAGGTTACCCGGCAATTGAAAGAAAATTATCTTTATAGCATGATTGGCTTCCGTATTTGGAAAGAGCATGGATAACCGGGCTCTCATTGAAGGGATTGCCCGGCATGATCGGGACGCCATTCGTTATCTCCTGCAAGAGATGCAACCGGTGGTGATCAAAGTTCTGGCTAAGAAGAGTGCTGGACAGGAATTGGCTGAAGACATCTTTGTGGATTCCCTGGAGGCGTTGTATCGTGAAATTGAGGGTAGGGGAGCCGAAGCCTTAATCTTTAAATTGTAGGAGCCTCGGGAAGCACAGCTACAGACATACGTCATTCGCATTAGCTTGAATCTGTATTATAAGAGCTTGCGGAGAAATAAAGTACAAACGGGGGTAACCTCGGCTCAGGAAATGGGATACCTGGAAGATGAGTCAATTAGTACTTATTTGCATCAGGTGGAACAAAGGCGTCTTTATGATGAGAAGTTAAAAATGTTAGATACTTCTTGCCGGGATGTCCTGGCGATGTTCTTCAATAAAATAAGTATGAAGGAAATTGCCAGAAAATTAGGCACCAGTGAACAATATGCCAAAAAGAAGAAATTTAATTGCAAATCGAAATTGATTGACCTGATACGACAGGATGCCAAATATGAAGAATTAATTAATTAGAGAGTGAACGACCAGGAAACATATGAATTAATAGAGGCTTATCTTGAAAATAATTTAAGCGATAAGGAGGTTCAAACTTTTGAACAACGACTTAAGAGTGATCCTGACTTTGCCGTCGAGTTTCAACTCCACAAGCAATTACACACAGAGCTGGGACCTTCCGATTTAAATGATTTTCGCAATTTGCTGAAGGAAGAATCCGGAGCAAAAAAGTCAACCGTAGTGCGCCGCATTAATATGCGTCAGGTCTTGAGTATCGCTGCTTCCGGCGCTATCTTAGTTGCCGTTGGACTTTTCTATTTGACCAGCCGGTCAACTTCCCCTCAGGTACTATTCAATCAGTATGTGGATCAGCCCAGCCTTTCTTTTAATCCTGGTACAGAAAGGGGAACTGATCAGCAGAATCTCGATGTATTCATAGCGGCTATGGAACAGGCAGAAGCTCTCTATCAAAGTGGTGACTATTCCGGTGCTATTGGTGTTCTGGAGTCGGTTGATACCGAAGCCTATGCTGAGCACCAGGATGCCATAGAATTTCGTCTGGGAATGAATTATTTGCTTGCCGGCGATAGCGAAAATGCCATTTCTTATTTTGACGAAATGTCTGAATTAACCGAATCAGTACGCTGGTATAAGAGTCTAGCCCTTCTACAGCTGGGGGACATCGAACAGGTTATCGAGTTGCTTAGCCCTTTGGCATCTTATGAAAATCCCAAGCAGCAGGCAGCCCGGCAAATCATCAAAAAAATGAATTGATTAACGTGCCTTTTTTAAAACATGCCGGAAGCGATAAAAGATGAGCATGGCTGCAACCAATATGAGACTCATTACCGCTAATTTATTAAGATTAAATCCCGAAAGACCCGATTCCCTTCGGCCACTGTCAAGTTGAATCTAGCCAATCGAGAATCTTATGTTCCCAGAATGATTCCGGCACCGTAATCCTTTTTACAATTTCAGCTACAGATTTTCACAATTCACACCTGCTTTTCCGCAACTAAGGCTCTTGGGTGTTGATATCTGTTTATTCTTTTACCAGATTTGTCTGGTTAATGTGAGGTACACATGTAACAAAAAACCACCAATGGTGGAATCATTTAAATAAAAAATAATAAACAATGAAAAACATAACCTTAGCCCTGACGGGCATGCTGTTTTTAGTTTCCTGTTCAAAAGACTTCATTATTGGTAATGGTCACAGGATCACGGAAATCCGTTCGCTGGAATCATTCACCGGTGTGGCTGTAGCGGGAGATTTTAGAGTAAATGTAACCAGGGGAGATACCATTCGGGTCAGTATCACCGGACCGAGTAATATCTTGCCTTTACTGGAGACAGAGGTTGATGGTCAAACATTGGAAGTGGGCTTTAAAAGTGGATCAAACGTAGCCAGAGCGAATACGGAAATCTCGATTACGATGCCAAAGCTCACCGCATTGACTTTTTATGGGAATACCATAATGCAAACAAAGGGAGTTTTTTCCGGACCATCATTAAGATTGAACGCGACTGGCGATGGAAAAATGACATTATCTCCCAGTGTTTATAAGAAGCTTTTTGTAAACAATACCGGAAATGGCTTGATCGAGGCCTTTGCCACCAGCGCTGAATCTGCATCAGTCACTGTTCACGGAAATTCCCGAACAGAACTCAATGTCGAGAATGACCTCACAGTACGATTACATGGTGATGGCCGGGTTTATTATCAGGGTGATCCGGCTGTAGATATTGCGATCTATGGCAATGGAAAGGTAATTAAGAAATAAATAATGCGAGGCAGGTGGTGAATCTCGCTGTTCTATTTACCACCTACTGGTTCAGTAATTAACCATGACCAGAAGTTTTTATTAGTTCGCCTTACCCGGGGATTTTTAAGAACCACTGATTGGAATTATCAATGATTAAATAAATGCAGGTATGGAACAAAAAATCGATCTTTTTACACCCATCCACAAGGCGATTCGAGCTTTGATTTATGATACAGGCATTAAGCTCCAGCGAACCGATTTCAGTAGTGAAGTCGAGTCAAATAAATTCCTTACGCACCTGGAAAGGGTACTGGATCTGTTGGAGGAACATGCCAGACATGAGGATCAAATAATTTTTCCTCCGATAGAGAAGGCTTCTCCTGGAATATGCGGAGAACTGGAGAAAGAACATGAATATGGTGAAAAATTGTTATTAAGTCTCAGGAAGGTGATTAGTGAACTTGAACTCCTGGACGGAGTGGCACGAAATTCCCGGAGTAACTCTTTGAATCGAACCTATACTGACTTTATTTCATTTTACCTGTCTCATATGAACCGGGAAGAGGAAACTGTTCTGCCAGTCTCAAAAAATACGCTGACGAATAATGAACTGGCCTCCATACGCTTAAAAGTACAGATAGACACCAGGCCCGGCCAGTATACAGAATGGCTGCGTTGGATGCTACCGGCCTTAAACATCCGCGAGTTAGTACCACTGTTCCAGCAGATTAAGGCTAGTGCGCCGTCAGCTATTTACCAACAGGTCGTACGGATTGGTGAGGAGGTGATTGATAGCCAACGATGGAACACCATTTTACGGGAGGCAGTTGATTTGATAGAAGACCGTCATAATATTGAACTGGGATAGGTGGTCAAACCGATTTGTTTTTCGCATTTCATTGAAAATAGGTGTTAAAGATCTCAAAGGATTGTTCGATTTTCCCGACTACCTGACCAGCTTTTTGCTGATCAGTGGCATTTTCAAGTTCCTCCACCAGTACCATGTGGGGATGTAACCACTTATGTAATTCGCTATGGCTTTTTCCTTTCATGGTACAACTTGAAATGAGCAATTGGTTGTTTTCTTTGAGTTTTGTTGCCAGGGCTTGATAATCCTTTTTCTCATCTTCACCAAAATCAGAAATCAATTTTTGTGATGCCTCAATTGGATGCCTCATTTCCATGTTTATCTTCCACTTTTCGCCATTGTCCAGTGCAAGCGACTTACTATTTGAATCGTTACCGCAGCTCAACAGAAAGAGGATGACTGTCAGAGAAATGATACTTTTATACTTCATTTTTATGTTTTTTACTAATAAAAAAATAACTTATAAGGGCAAAGACCAACGTCACAATAATTCGAAAAATCATGGCTCCAATTGTCTTGGTCTCGTAAAGTCCACCTGAGTTAGCATAGATAACTAGTCCAGCAAAAGCAATGGTGAGAATGACAACCGAAATACCTAAGGGGACAGTTGTCCATTTCTTAACTCTGACAAACCCATATGCTGAGGTGAGGTAGAGTAAACTACAGATGAAATTTGCCCATACAATAAATAAAACATAGTTGCCTTCTTTAGCTCTGATACCGAATAAATCGAATATCACCGAACTACTTAGGAATAAAGTCAGCAAACCAAAAAATACTAGTATTACTGCTGATATGTATGGAATGATTTTTTTCATTTTTATTTTTCTTTAATTAATGCAAGAATTGATTGCAACTTTTTCTCGCCGTCCTTTTTCAAATCAAACTCGAAATTGGCTATCCTCCATTTGAGTTTTTGCAATCGGAATGTCCCCATGATAATGTGTATCATATCCTCAGCCGAAATAGCATTCGTAAATACTCTCTTTGCCTGGCCCTCTTTGATGATCGGCAGCAAGTGCTTCTTCATTACATTCATGATCATGAAAATGGCTTCATTAATACGTCCGCTCTCCTCCATGAGTCCGTCAGTAAATACCGCCACTACAAAATGAGGATGTTCTTTAAAGAAAACGAACCGGGTACGCAACAAGCCCTTTAGTTTTTCATCCGGAGGATCTTTGGGGCGGACAACTTTTGCGAACAAGTCATCCATTCTTTCTGCCAGGTAATTCAACATCGCAACAATTATATCTTCCTTGCTGTGGAAATGGCGATAAATGGCGCTTTCAGAAAACTGCATCTCCTTTGCCAGGTTCTTAATGGTCAATCCCTTGACTCCTGACATATTGAGTATTCTTCCAGCGGCTTCGATAATTTCCAGTTGGCGTTTTTTCATTTTGCTACGAGTTTATTCCTGTGGAGATTTCTAAAACCGGCACCGGCTCCTATTGCTTTGTCGTTAATTCAGGTTCCTTTTTGCAATATGTTACGTTGTAAAGCCTCGCCAGAACTTTGGCTCTGTCTACGTTCTATCGCCTTGCCTATCACAAAAATAATCTCAGAATTATTCAACATATTTTACTTGACAAAGTACTGGTCGGTATCACTTTCATTTGTTGGCGCCATTGGTCCGCTGCATAAGGTATATAGACTTTAATCCGTTGGGCATGCTTACGTGGTTGATAGATGATTGCTTTCATGCTCCCAAAATAAGGACATAATATATTATCAATCAAGACACTATGTAACTTAACGAAACCATTAACGGTTATTATCCGCTATCAACCGTTACTATGCTATTATTGTCGTAACTTTGCCGCAATCATATCTATCCGCTATGTCCAGAAGATGCCCCATCTGTAAGAAGATCGTGACCGGAAGATCCGATAAAGTATTTTGCTCCATCAATTGCAAAAACAACTATTACC
>JABDLW010000309.1 GCA_013001805.1 Saprospiraceae bacterium
AGGTCGCTGGAATCATCAGGGAATTCCAGTGCTCTACACTTCATCGCATATTTCCCTTGCCTTCTTAGAATTGCTAGTCAATGTGGACTCATTTCAATTGTACGGAAGTTTTCAAATAGTTGGAATACAAATCCCAGAAGAGGTAACGATCAAATATATGGCAGAAAGCAAAATGCCGAAAAATTGGCGTTCGAATGAGAACATGCGGCCTTTACGTGATCTCGGCACTACGTGGCAAAAGCAATCAAAATTTTTGGTATTGGCGGTTCCAAGCGCTGTGATCCCGTTCGAATTTAATTTTTTAATCAATCCGGGACATGACAATTTCAAAAAAATAAAAATTAAAACTTCATCCGCTCTTGAGATCGATCAGCGGTTTCTCTTACCAGAATGATTATTATTCCGGATCAACCCGATAATCATGTTTCAGGCCTAATTTAGTAGCACAATTGAAGTCTCAGAAGTTATGCCCCGGATAGGGTCAATCAAGGCCAAACCAAAATTTACTTCGGCCCAATCCACAGGAATTCGGGATTTATCAAGGATTATTAAGAAACTTAGATCTGATTTTGCCATTAAAACCCTATTACTTAAAAAGGGTGCGGTCCGAAAATATAGCTTTTGTCCCTTTGATTCTACCCAAAATAATATGTCGATATTTACAGAAGAAGCAAATGAAGGATACGCCCACCCTGACGCGACGACGAATGTTGATTCGTTTTTAAACTGATTCAGGTGATAGTGCATGGATTGGAGGTGCACTCCATGCCCGGGATAAACCAAAGGATCAAACTTATGGCCGGAAGGAATGTGATAGTGTCCCTTATTTGATGCCTCGGTAAGGATTTCTTTTGCTTTTAGGGTAGAACGGTAGCTAAGTTGATCCGGACTGCCGGTCAGTCGATATACTTCCATACCCATTTGCAATTGGTGGCCTTGTCTTTGCAGCACAGACCAGGCATCTTCCATGCGAAATCCATACAAAATCACCGAAATGCTCACCAATATCAGGTAAAAACGATTATCCATCCTGGATCTGCTTTTTAAGAGAAATAAATACAAAAATATCAATGGCAACATATGGTATAGTCGATATCGATAAGCGGTGGTGACACCTAATCCAAGTTGCGAGCGGGTAATTGTCGTTAATAATGCTAGAGCTAATGCCAATGCTAGACCAGCTAAAAGAATGGGGTTCTCTTTCAAGAACTTCCATCGAAATAAAAAAGTCCAACAGATTCCGCCCAGAATTAAAAATCCAAATATGATTCCCCAGAGATGATGGTCACCATAAAATGGTTTAAATATCGTTCCAAAGAAAACCAGCAGATTGATGACGTAAGTAATCATTTCCTTTGCCGCAAAGGTGTGCCCCATGGAACCAAAATTGTGCACATAAATGAACAATAGTGATGAAAAAATTAAAATCCAAATAGTCCATTCTTTGGTGTTTTTTCTTTGGAGAAGAAAAGGCACGGCACAAATAAATGCCAGCATGCCACCACCTGAACTCAGAGCTGCCAGGGTGGCGTATATACAAGCTTCCGTGAAGGGATATTTACTCTCTCTGACAAAGGCCAGGATAGTCAATAGTGCGAATAATACCGGTAAGACATGCATCCCTGAGGAGGACCAATTGATGAGATTATAAACCGGAATACTAAACAATAAGATGACTGGTATGAAATAATAGGGTCGAATTCCGGTACTGATGAAAATACGATAGATGACATAGAGTATGGCCAGATAGCAAAGGTTAATGGCAAAAATTAAATGCTGAAAATCAATTTCACCGAATATTTCATAGTCCATCAATATCAGTAAGTAGTATGTAACTATCAGATGATTATTGACTGGAGTGCCGAGTATTTGTAGTTTTTCCAGTGGTGAATGAGCACTGGTAAATGTCGAAAGAAAATCCAGCACCAGGCCGTAATCGTCGAGAAAAGGAATGTTGACTGAATAACTGATTGATAGCCCAAAGCATAAGAAGGCACACAACCAAAAGCCGTGGCTAACCCAATCCTTTCGATCTGTTGTTTTGAAATTCAGCATTCATCTATAGGAAAGGGCCAGTCAATGCGACCGGCCCTTTTATTTTCAAATTAAAATTAAAAACTAATCTCTAATTCTTGATCAGCTTTCGTGAACTGACCTTCCCGGCACTATCCCTAATTGTGAGTACGTAGGTACCCGTGGGTAGATTAGGTAAATTAAACACTGCACTTTCACTCTTCACGCGTTGCTGCCGCACGGGTACACCGCGTAAATCATAAATCTCAATGAGACTCAATTCGGCTTTATCCAGATTTTGAATAAATAATTGATTTTGCACGGGATTCGGATAGTAGAGTATATTATCGCGCACGAAGAAATCTTCTTTCACTGCAGTACCGAGATTACTCAGGTCGGCACCCAGCTTTTGTCCCTGATTGCCAGCGGTAAAAGAGGTAGCATTTTCGGAGTAGGTAAAATCATGGAAAGTTGTGTATCTGTCAATTCCCTGTCCGCCAATGGCAGAATAAGTGTCATCCGGTGCAAGGTCTGAGAAATCCCAAGAAGTTTCCATAGCTGTCGAATCGTAAGTAGCATCAATAAAATCTTGCTGTGGATTTGGTGCATTAGCAAATTCCAACACTTCATTTATATTGGTAGTGGCAGATGCACTTGCCATTATGGCATTAGAGATTTGTGGACCAAAATATGCTCCATTAACCGACTTTATAGAATCTCCCGTATCTGAACTTACCGGAGGTAAAGCCGCGTCAAACTCGGGATTGGTGAAGATGTTATTGAAGCTCACATCAACAAAATCTCCATCCCGAAAGGTGTCGATAGTCATGGCGTACCTTGGCAAAGAATCTGCGTAACCTAGAAAGACAGGATTAGCCACTATGTTGTTGGTAAATGTCAACTCATCAGAAGGGCTAAAAGTAAATCCCCACTGTCCTGAACCAAAAAAGGTATTTTGGTCAATAATCGCATGATGGAGGTAGGCGTCATCATTACCATGGCGATAGATCCGTGAAGTCACATCGTAGATGATGCAATTATATACCCACAGACTATCTATCGGATGACCGCGATTGTCCAAAAAGCGACCATTATTGGGATCATTAAGTTGCCCCATTCTAGTAACTATTGAATTACTGATAAAGACTTTGATCGAATCTGCATTTAATCGGAACCCAGATTGACCCGACTCATCCAAGATACAATCATCTACGGTTGTTTTTGACTTATCTCCATTGATTCTGATCAAACGATTGGTATACCTGCCCAAAATGTCCTGACCGGCGATGTGCAAGCCGCTCAAAGACAAATGAGCCCCTGTACCCACTACAAACATCTGAGAAGGGATGTCTCCGCCAGCTGCAACGTTAAAAATTAAAATCGGCTTGGCTCCGTCACCGTCTTCAGCTTTTATTCTTAGGTGAAAATCTTCCGCTTCAATGGTTTGGCCAATAAGATAGGGTACTCCACGTCGAAGTACATAGACCCGATCGGGATTGTTACGTTCACCAGTAGCGGTGGTATCTCCAATGATTGTTTGATCCAGGATTCCCACGTCCGTTGGTTCGACAATCAATTCATTCCCGTCTTGAGCTTGTACCCAGCCACAAAAGCAAAGGATGGCAAAAAGTGTAAATATTTTTTTCATATGTCTATTTATTGGTTTGAATTCAGAAGGGGTAAGATAACAAAAAATCTTTGATATGATGTATGCCTCGGCGTGGTG
>JABDLW010000323.1 GCA_013001805.1 Saprospiraceae bacterium
CATCAATATAGGATCTCCGCCCGGCGACTATAAATGAGGCTTTGTCTTTTACGATGGGAGCTTCTATAGCCAGTCTGCTGAAAATAAATCCTACCCCTCCATTTATGTTTAAACTTTTGGAATTGCCTTCTTTCATGCGCACATCCAGAATGGATGACAGACGGCCACCATAGCGCGCTGGAATACCACCCTTGTATAATTTAACATCTTTTACCGCATCGGGGTTGAAGACGGAAAAAAAACCGAAAAGGTGCGAGGAGTTAAAGACCGGAGCTTCATCTAGCAAGACCAGGTTTTGATCAATGCTGCCTCCCCGAACATTGAACCCTGAGGCCCCTTCTCCCACAGTGGTGACCCCGGGTAGAAGCTGCAAACTGCGAATTACTTCCACTTCCCCCAGGAGTGTAGGAACACTTTTGATCGTTTGCATATCCAGCTTATTGACACTCATCTCAATGTCTGTGACATTTTGGTCTTCCGATTCCCCCGTCACTACGACCTCCACCAATTCGGTGGCGGCAGCAGCCAGCTCTATATTTAAAGTGCGATTTTCACTCAGCTCCACTTTTTTCTGTTGCGATTGCAGACCGAGATAGGCAAATTCGATGGTGTAACTTCCCGGTGGAACGGAGACACTGTAAAAACCATATTCGTTACTTACTCCACCCTGACTAAGTTCCTTGACATATGCAGTTGCACCGATCAGTGTCTCTCCATTGCTAGCATCTTTTACGTATCCACTGAGCGTGACATTGGATTGACTGAAGGACAATTGGAAATACAGTAGACAGAAAGGAAAGAGGTACCAATTTACTTTCATGGAGATTTTCATTGAATTTGAATGTTATTTAAACGATGGCGGTATGAGAAAGTTTCAGAATTTATATTAAACCCTGTTCCTGGTCGACCATAGTCAAATATTAATCTTCAGATTTACTGCCGGTCCCTTTTCACTGGTATGATAGTGGTGATGGAAACCATTAGCAAGTAATTATTTGGTGACCAGGCTAATATCTGGAATTTCAAAGTGCATTTTTGTGATCATTCAATATGCATGATTGTAATTGACCGGTCCCAGCCGAATATCCGGAAACTGCTTTCTTCTGGTGAATACGGATTTATTGGTCGCCGTTATTTATGTAGACGTTGATGCGTTGTTAAAACCCCTATGGTGATAGATAAATCTTTTGCTTCAGATAATTTTTCGGTGTCGCTGCGAATTCTGTGTAATACCTCAGCAACCTGAGCGTCGATAAGTTTTTGAAGCGAGTAAAATTGAATTATTATAACCATGAGTGCTTTGCAGATCAAGCACTAAAGTTGAAGGTGTACTGCTTCAGCACAAATCAACAATCTGATGAATCAACGCTGCAGCTAGTCTTGAGGTTCTCGCGTCCAAATCATAGCTCGGATTTGTTTCTGCAATGTCGAGGCCGACTATTTTCCTGGAAGAAAACAGATAGGGGAGGAGGGCCTGAACAAATTCGGGATCATAACCCACGTGTGCTGGTGCGCTCACACCGGGAGCATGACATGACTTGAAACCGTCCATATCAATGGATAGCAAAATGAAATCAAGGTCAGAGGTAAATTTATCGAGCTGAGCAGTAATAGATTCAAGATTAAATAGATGACAATCATTTGCATCTAAGATATACGCTCCCAAATCATTTGCTTTATGATATAGTGAAGGTGTATTTGCCAGCTTTTCGATACCAAGACAGAAGTATTTAAAGTCCCTTTGCCGGGAGTTCATAAAGTCTGCAATTTGGAGGAAAGAGGATCCGGAATGTGGACCTTTTTGGTAAGGGCGTAAATCCAAATGTGCATCGAAATTAATTACGCCCATTTTTGCCCGGTCATTAGCCATGGATAGGTGATCATAAATGCCCTTATAATGTCCGAAGGTCATGTCGTGACTTCCACCCAGGACAATGGAGAAGTGCCCCTGCTGCCTGAGTGAGGAAATCAATACGGCCAATTCCTCCTGAATTGCCGCAACGGAATGATCGTTGGTAATGTCCCCCTGGTCGATAATGGTAACCTCCCGGTGCCACGCCAGGTTACCAAGTGCCTTCCTGATCTTTGCCGGACCCAGAGCGGATCCTGTTCTCCCTTGATTTACTTTCGTTCCTAAATCTGATGCATAACCGATCAAACTGATGCATCCGCCTGAATCATCAGAGTTTGATTCAATCGCTGTAGTCCTTCGGACTTTTTGATGCCACCTGGTCGCATTGTCGTTTGTCACATCATCGATCCTTCCTGACCACCATTCGCTTTTAGCCCACTGACGCATAGTTATTTTAGGTTTCCATCAGGAAGTACTTTGACACCATTTTTCCAGACATAGTATGGTCTAAGGTTTCCCTGATTGTATAAAATATCTCTAAAATCTTTGGTCTTAAATCCAATAAAATCGGCTTTAAATCCCGGAATAATTCTGCCCCGGTCTGTCATATTGAGAGCCAATGCTGCCCGGAAAGTCATTGCTGCAAAGACTTCTGCAGTTCTCAGCTTCTCATATGTTGCTATAATCGCTGCTAAAGTCAATAAATCTCCATGGGGTGCCGATCCCGGATTGTGGTCACTGGCAATGACCAAACAGCCTCCCTCGTCCAGGATCATACGAGCCGGGGCAAAGGAGCAACCCAAGCCAATAGATGCTCCCGGCAAAGCAGTGCAAATTACATTTGCTTTTATCAGACACTGTATTTCTCTCCTGGTTGAGACCTCCAGATGATCGGCACTCAATGCCTTGCATGCTGCGGCGACTTCACTTCCGCCTACGCTGAATTGATCGGCATGAACGACCAGGTCAAAATCCATTGATTTTGCCTGCCGTAAAAATTTCCCTGCCTCAACCGGATGAAAGGCTTCCCGTTCAATAAATATATCAACACGATTAGAGAGTCTCTTCTCTTTAATGACTGGCAATAATTCATTCCGGATAAAGGACAAATACTGATTTTTGTTCCCCTTAAAATCACCTGGTAATAGATGTGCAGCCAGGCAAGTGGACACGATGTCGATTGTTGATGTTGCCGCGACTGCCTTGATGCATTCGAGAATTTTTATTTCCGACTCCAGACTCAAGCCATAACCACTTTTTATTTCCAGTGTGGTGATTCCACTCGCCAGCTTTTGCCTGATCCGGTCCTCGGTAAGTTGATTTAATTCGTTCACAGATGCCTTGCGAGTGGCCTGAACTGTTTGCCAGATACCACCTCCTGCCTGGGCTATTTCCTGATAAGTCATACCGGCAATTCGCCTGGCAAAATCATTGGCACGAGATCCTGCATAACAACTGTGTGTGTGGGCGTCTATCAAACCTGGTATCAGGACTAAATGGTCTTCGATTTCCTCCAATTCCGCATCCTTCCATTTTTTCCTAACCGTGTCGTATGGACCCACATCTGTGATCATTTCTTTATCCACAACCACTCCGGCATTAGACAAAAGCTCCAGTTGTGCATCTTCGATCGCACCGTGGGTTGACAAACCAGCCATGGTAAGCAGCTCCGTACAAGGGCCAATTATTTTCACATTCTTTTTCACGTTCTGTAATAATGCGTCATGCTCAATTAGACTTTTATGACTTTCTTGTGTAGCAGGTTTTTGCTAATTCTGCTTTTACCTGGACAGAGGAAAGATTCGGCTACTCAGGTGATTTGTACAAGCTATTGGTCTTCTATCAATGATTTAAGATGTAAGTTCATTTAGATATTTAGATTGAATTCATTTCCTTTCCTTTTGGCGACCTCATATCCAGCATCAGCATGGCGGATAACTCCCAGGGCCGGATCGTTATGCAATACCCGGTCCAGGCATTTTTGGGCCCGCCTCGTTCCGTCAGCCAGGATGACCATTCCGGCATGCTGCGCATACCCCATTCCAACGCCTCCGCCATGATGAAATGATACCCAGGTTGCTCCACCGGCGGTATTGGCAAGCAGGTTTAGCAGTGGCCAGTCAGATACAGCATCACTACCATCGAGCATGCCTTCAGTTTCCCGGTTAGGTGAGGCCACTGATCCGCAGTCCAAATGATCGCGGCCGATGACCAGCGGCGCAGTGACCTTGCCAGAACGCACCAGGTCATTGAATATCTGACCTGCTATTTTTCGTTCACCCATTCCCAGCCAGCAAATGCGACTGGGTAATCCCTGGAATTTTATTTTCTCCCGGGCTTTTATCAGCCAATTTTGCAAATACTGATTATCGGGAAAAGCGTCCATTAATGCCTGATCTGTTACATATATATCATTGGGGTTGCCGGATAGTGCGACCCAGCGAAATGGTCCCTTTCCTTCACAAAATAAATCCCGGATGTATGCTGGCACGAAGCCGGGAAAATCGAAAGCATTTTTTACGCCGGCTTCTTGCGCATAGGCGCGAATATTGTTTCCGTAGTCAAAAGTAATGCTGCCTCTTTTCTGTAGTTCCAGCATAAGTTGTACATGCCTTCCCATGCTCTTGATTGCCCTCTGTTTGTACTGTTCCGGTGCTTTCTTACGCAAGGTTAAGGCATCCGTGAGATTCATTCCACTTGGGACATAACCATGTAGTGGATCATGCGCCGAAGTCTGATCGGTTAAGATGTCTGGTGTTATTCCATCATCCAACAGGTGCTGCAAGAGATCGCCAGCGTCACCCACCAGTCCTATGGACAAAGGCTCCTTTCGTTCCTGTGCTTCCAACATCCATTGACGGGCTTGCTGATAGTCATGGGTCATTTTATCGATGTACTTAGTTTCAAGTCGCTTTGCAATTCGGAGCTCATCCACGTCAGCCCCGATAAAAACGGCTCCTGCCATGGTAGCCGCCAGGGGTTGAGCTCCACCCATGCCTCCAAGACCACTGCTGGCTATGATTTTACCTCGTAAGTTACCGGAAAAATGTTTGGCTGCACAGGCCATGAAGGTCTCGTAAGTACCCTGTAAAATACCCTGCGATCCGATATAAATCCAGCTACCGGCCGTCATTTGTCCAAACATCATTAATCCTTTGGCCTTAAGCAAATTGAAGTGTTCCCAGGTGGCCCATTTAGGCACCAGATTGCTGTTGGCGATAAGTACTCGTGGAGCTTCCGGATGAGTAGGAAGGACTCCCACCGGCTTTCCTGATTGGATCAATAAGCTCTCGTTTTCCTTGAGAGACAAGAGGCATGCAATGATCTTCTCTACCGCCTCCGGACTTCTGGCAGCCTGACCTGTGCCACCATAGACAATGAGATTTTCTGGATCTTCTGCCACTTCAGCATCAAGATTGTTCAGTAACATGCGCAATGGAGCTTCCGCCTGCCAGGAATGTGCATGTAAATGCGGCCCCCGGGGAGATCGATAATACGGATGGGTCGCAAATTCCTCAATAAAGTTCGTAACGCACGTACTGGTCATTTCCTTTGATTTCATGGTCTTGATTTAGATATTCATTACTAATGGTTACTAGTTTACGTTCCTGAATGATCGCAAGTGCCTGGCCAATATCGTCGGCAAAAACACGGTCTTGATGAGCATGATCAATTGACTTGCGGACGTAGGCGTGACAGGCTTCCAGTGCTGGATTTGATTTTAGTGGTCTCCTGAAATCAAAGGCTTGAGATGCACATAGGAGTTCAATGGCCAATATCTTTTCCAGATTGTCGACGATCCTGAGAGCCTTTCGGCCACTGATCGAGCCCATACTTACATGATCTTCTTGCCCCAGAGAGGTGGGAATACTATCTGCGGACGCAGGGAAACAAAGCGTCTTGTTTTCGCTCACCAAAGCAGCGGAAGTATATTGCGGTAACATGAATCCGGAATTGAGTCCGGTATCGCGCATTAATAATTTTGGCAGACCCTCCACTTTACCTTCCAACATCAGGTATATTCTGCGATCGGAAATATTACCCAGTTCGGATGCAGCTATCGCAGCGTAATCCATTGGTAGTGCCAAAGGTTGACCATGAAAATTTCCCCCACTGATGGCTTCGCCGCTATGGAGAACTATGGGGTTGTCGGTGACACTATTGATCTCAATTTCGGTTATATCTTTTAGGTGTAACCACGCGCTTCTTGCTGCCCCATGAACCTGGGGCATGCAGCGTAAAGAATAGGGATCTTGTACCCTGCCACAATTCAGATGTGATCTCATGATCCCCGATCCCTCCAGCAATTTTCTCAGTCTAAGTGCCACATGTTGACACCCACTATGGGGCCTTAAATCATGTAGTGAAGAATGAAAAGGCTTGGATGAACCGAGTAGTGCTTCCAGAGTCATAGCCCCCAGGATATCAGCGTGGGCGAGACAATTGTAGAGGCGGTCTACTATCTGAATCGCGTATGCTGCCATAAATTGGGTGCCGTTAATTAGTGCTAATCCTTCTTTGGGTCCCAGTTCAAGAGATTTCAAGCCAAACATATTTAAGACCTCATCCGATGGCCAGACTTTGTTTTGAAAATACACTTTTCCCAGGCCGATTAGGGGAAGGGCAAGATGCGCCAGTGGTGCCAAATCACCGGATGCGCCTACCGAACCTTGTAACGGAACCTGAGGAATAACATCATGTTGTAAGTGCCAATATATGCGCTCTACCGTACTATACCGGACACCGGAATATCCGAGGCTAAGTGCGTGTGTTTTAAGCAGGAGCATGAGTCTGGATATCTCCGGAGCGCAGGGTTTGCCAACACCTACGCTGTGGCTTTTTAAGATGTTGTACTGCAGCTCCGTTGCCTTATCCTTTGAAATAATGGTGGTGCAAAGTGGACCAAAACCGGTGTTTATGCCATAAACGACATCTTCGGAGTTTACGATTTGACTAATCACCCGGTTGGAATTCTCGATTGCTTTCACAGTTTCGCGAGAAAACCGGCCGAGCCGGGGCTGCCTGGCAATTTCCAAAGCTTGACCCACGCAAAGTTGATCTGATCCCAGATTAAAGTTTTTTTTGGCAGTCAGTGATTCAGAAGAAATCATTTCGAGACAATTGTTACAACGAAATTAGATCAAATGGCAATAACAAATGATTCTTAATAGTTCTTAAATAATAACAATTAGTTATTAATGGATTGGCGAAAACTGCATTCCTTTAGTGTGTTGGCTCAGGAGCTTCATTTTCGTAAAGCGGCCGAGAAACTATTTATCTCCCAACCCGCACTTTCACGTCAAATACGTGAGTTGGAGGCCGACCTAGGACTGACTCTTTTGGACCGTGACAACAGAAATGTACAGCTGAACCGGGCGGGCCGGTATCT
>JABDLW010000330.1 GCA_013001805.1 Saprospiraceae bacterium
GCATCAGACATTCTGCATGGACTGGCTGCTTACAAGAGATTTGGCGTAAAAACCTTTCAGGCTGAAGATGAAATTGCCGCAGTCTGTTCGGCTATAGGCGCTTCCTTCGGTGGCAACCTGGCTGTAACCGGCACGTCTGGACCGGGTCTTGCACTTAAAGCTGAAGCCATTGGTTTGGCAATGATTCTGGAAATTCCTCTGGTGATTGTCAACGTCCAGCGAGGAGGTCCATCTACTGGTCTGCCTACCAAGACTGAGCAGGCAGATCTGTTACAAGCCATGTACGGTCGCAACGGTGAATCGCCGGTTCCAGTAGTTTCGACACGGTCTCCCGGTGATTGCTTCTACGCAGCAATCGAAGCCTGCCGGATAGCCCTACAGCATATGACTCCGGTAATCCTTTTAAGTGATGGATATATTGCCAATAGTTCAGAACCCTGGAAGTATCCCCGCGCTGCTGAAATACCCAAGATTGAAGTACGACAGAAGAAGAGTCTGGATAGCGGTGAATTTTTACCCTACTTACGCGATGAGAAATTAGTTAGAGAATGGGCTATCCCCGGGACACCCGGGCTGGCGCATAGATTGGGAGGGCTGGAGAAGGAGGCCAATACCGGAAATGTGTCATACGATCCGGCCAATCACGAATACATGGTGAAAATCAGGGAAGAGCGTATCGAAAAGATAGCTGAATTTGTCCCTGCACAGGAAATTGAATCCGGACCCGATCAAGGTGATTTGCTGATCTTGGGTTGGGGATCGACCTACGGTGCCATAGAAAGTGTGGTCAGGTCCTTGACTAGTGAGGGCCGAAGTGTGTCACACGCTCATATCCGGTACTTGAAACCCTTCCCACGGAACTTAGGAGAGCTCTGTTCAGGTTATAAAGAAATATTGGTTCCAGAACTAAATAACGGCCAGTTGGCCAAGTTATTGAGGGATAAATACCTCTTACCGGTACATCAATATAATAAGATTCAAGGTATGCCGATCACTAAAGCTGAGTTGAAACATGCAGCCTTGCAAATACTAGACAAATAACATATTATGAGCACAAATCCTCCAACGAACGGACAGCTAGCTCCATTAAAAGCGAAAGATTTTGCCACCAATCAAGACGTTCGCTGGTGTCCCGGTTGCGGTGACTATTCAATTCTCAAGCAGGTGCAAACCGTTTTTGCCGATCTTGAACTCGACAAAGATAATGTAGCTGTGGTATCGGGGATTGGTTGTTCCTCCAGGTTTCCTTACTACATGGAAACCTACGGCATTCACTCGATACATGGGAGAGCACCGGCATTTGCCACCGGCTTGAAACTGGCCAATCCTGATTTGAGCGTCTGGGTTATTACCGGTGATGGTGATGGATTTTCCATCGGAGGAAATCACATGCTTCACGTATTGCGACGCAATCTGGATTTGAATATTCTAGTCTTCAACAATCAAATCTACGGTCTCACCAAAGGACAGTATTCGCCAACTTCAGAGCTACAAAAACGTACGAAGTCGACGCCAATGGGATCAATTGATTACCCGATTAACCCCGGTGCTTTTGCATTGGGATGTCAGTCCAGTTTCGTGGCCAGATCGATGGATAGGGACCCCGGTCATCTAAAAGAAATGCTACATCGGAGTTATCAGCACCCCGGAACTTCATTTCTGGAAATCTATCAGAATTGCAACATTTTTAATGATGGTGCGTTTTTTGCTTTTACCGAAAAATCGTCTAAACCGGAAACTTGTCTATTTCTGGAAAATGGACAACCCCTTATATTTGGTGCTGCACGTGACAAAGGTATCCGGCTTGATGGTATGAGACCTAGGGTAGTGAGTCTATCAGATGGAAAATATACAACCGATGATTTGTGGGTTCATGACGAAACCGACATTTTTAAGGCAACCATGCTTTCGAGGTTTTTTGATGATCCAAGTGCAGAATCTGCACTTCCCCGGCCATTTGGGGTCATGTATGCCCAAGAACGGCCGACTTACGAGTCAATGCTTTATGATCAGTTAACTTCAGCCAGTAATGGTGAAGCTGACCTTGATGAAATGATCGCGGGTCCTACCACATGGCAGATCAAATAAGCTTTTAGCCTTGTGACTATGACCCCATCAAAATACCTGGTTGCTATCTTTGGCGGAGCTGTTTCTGGATCGGAGGCAGCAAATCAATTGGCCATGCGGGGTATACCATCTGTTGTCTTTGATCAGAATGCGTTACCTTATGGAAAGATTGAGGATGGATTACCCAAATGGCATGTAAAGTTAAGGGATAAAGAAGAACAACGCATAAATGAAAAACTGAGCCATCCTCTGGTCACTTTTGTGCCTATGACCAAGCTGGGTGAGGATATCACATTTGAGCAGTTAAAAGGTATGGGGTTTAGTGCGATTCTTCTTGCCATTGGGGCCTGGAAAGACCGGCCTCTCGGGCTGAAAGATGTAGACAATTATATCGGTAAGGGACTAATTTATCAGAATCCCTTCATTTACTGGTTTAATCATAAACATGAACCAGGTTTTGATAAGGAAGCGTATAAAATCGTCGATGGTATCGGCATCATTGGAGGGGGTTTGGCATCGCTTGATGTAGCCAAGGTCATCATGTTTGATCTTGTCGAAAAAGCTTTAAAGGAAAGAGGACATCAAGTAGATCTTTTTGCTCTGGACCGGAGCATCGCAAGAGTGCTCGATGACAAGGGATTAACTCTCGAGGAATTAGGAATTGAAGGATGTACGCTATTCTATCGGCGCCGGATTAAAGACATGCCGCTTTATCCTGGGAATCCCACCACTCCGGAAGAAATTGCTAAAGCAGAAGCAGTTAGAGAAAAAAATCCTCAATAACTATCAATCCAAATATTTATTTAAGATGGCCCCAAACCACGTCCCAGTGGCCACTATTATCGAAAATGACCGGTTGGTTGGGTTGACGTTTAAGGAAACTAAAATAGAAAACGGGAAAGTCATTTCAATCGAAGGATCCGAAAAAAGTCTGCGCTTTCCCTACATCATATCTTCTATTGGAAGCATTCCGGATTTGATTCCGGGCATACCCGCTAGTGGTCAGATATATGATATTGAAGATGAACTCTTCTGCTGTGTGCGTGGACATTCAAATGTTTTTGCCCTGGGCAATGCAGTCACAGGCCGGGGCAACATTAAAGAGTCCCTGGATCATGGCAGAGAAATATCCCAAAATGTAATTGAAGGATATTTATCGGAAGCAGATGGAAATTCAGACGCTGAGGTAGTAGCACGGATCGCTCATGCCATCAATAACGTCTCCCGGGAAATCAAGAACCACGAACTGACTTCGGAACAATATGACCGGATAATGGACATTGTCGAAACATACCAGGCAAAAGCAGGATATGATGGAGATTACCAGAAGTGGATCGAGTCACATATGCCCGAGAGACTGGAAAATATGCTGGGAGGACATTAGAATTTGCCCATCGGCCTTTGGATTATCTCCTTTTTATGGTTTTGTCTCCTGCTTCTTCGGAATCTTGGTACTAATGAAGGGAATTTCGGCATGCTCTACTTCCAGATTAAAAGACTTGATTTCATTAGACTGAATGCTCAACCACTTCTCTTTTTTCGTTTTCCATTCCTCCATGACATCACCGGCTCGCCTGGTTTGGCCATTGGTCACCGGAGGATAAGACTGCTCAAGAATGGATTGAATATGCCTGATTTTTGCGTCGAGTTGATTGGGAAAATTGATCACATCCTGAAATGTCTTTTGTTTGGTCTGAACTAAGGTGTTTTTCAGAGAATCAATTCCGGAAATTATATCCTTTCCTTTATTGTAAAGAGCTGTATCCGCCATAATGGCCAGCCTCTTATTTAATCCCTCAATTTGTTCTTTTACATAGTTCATAGCTTTGACACTTTCCGTCAGATCTCTCGCAGCTAAATCCAACTTTTCCAGCCAATCTTCCTTTTCTTTCTTTGCGGCCGCGCTCACTTCCAACCGGGGATCATCGATAACATTAAAACCAGTGACTAATGTATCCGTGCCATAGACCATCGTAAGTTGGTACCGTCCCAATCCAACTTTCGGACTGGTATTGCCCCCCAACGTAATGAGGCCTTTTATTGGCTCTACACCATCAGGAACCAGATTCCAAACCAATTTATTGATACCACTCTTTTTTATTGTTAGTTTTTTTTGTGGTAGTTTCTCCTTATTGGAAAATGCTTTAATCTTCTCTCCTTCCTGGTTTGAGATCACAAACTTTATTTCCTTTTCCGGATCAATTCCCGGTAATTGAAAATATGCCATCAAACCAAAGTCCAGATTCGTACCCAGATCAACTAACGTGTCTTTCCTCGGACCACCCCATATTACAGCATCCATGGGATGAAACAATCTGATGTTATCTAGTGCCTTTTCGTCCCAGTTTTGCAGAGGCTCCAGATCATCAAGTATCCAGAAAGATCTACCCGCCGTTGCGGCAATAAGATCATTGTGATGTACTTTTAGATCGGTTATGGCTACCACTGGAAGATTAAGCTGAAACCTGGACCAGGCATTACCACCATTGTGAGAAATAAACAAGCCGGTCTCGGTGCCTGCATAAAGCAAACCTGGTCTGACCGGATCTTCTCTCACCACCCGCACATGAGCCTCATCCTCGATGCCGGAGGCCAGATCTTGCCATGATGCACCAAAATCATGGGTGATGAATACGTGTGGAGAAAAATCATTAAACTTATATCGGGTGTAGGCCACATATGCCGTACCGGGCTCATGTGGACTGGCTTCAATACAGTTTACCAATCCCTCCTGCATTTTAGGGGGTGTCACCGCCAGCCAATCCGTTCCACCATTTCTGGTTATGTGGACGAGGCCATCATCAGATCCCACCCAAATCACTTCCGGATCCAGTGGTGACTCGGCTAAGGACATGATCGTGTGATAATTTTCACCACCAGCCCCTTCATTGGTGATCGGGCCTCCACCATAAATCTGGTTTTCTTTGATATTTCGAGTCAGGTCCGGACTGATTTCCTCCCAGGTTATGCCTCGATCTGTTGTTTTTAGCAGTTGATTCCCAGCATGATAGATAACTTTCCTATCATGCCGGGACATGAGAATCGGAGCGTTCCAATTATATCGGTATCGCATGTCGGAAGGTTTTTGACCTAACCCAAGATCCGGATAGGCCATAATATCTTTTTGAAGCTTCAGTTTCGTGTCGTATTCAGTAATGATCCCTTGATAACAACCCGAATAAACGAACCGGGGATCATCGGGATCAAAGGCGGTATAGGCACTTTCACAACCACCCACAGAATAAAAATCACTAAAGGGTATTCCATTACCGGTAGAGGCACTTGGCCAGGCCACGGTAGAATTATCTTGTTGTCCACCGTATACATAATATGGAAACCGGTTGTCTGCATTAACTCTATAGAACTGCGCGGTAGGTTGATTAGCTTGCGTACTCCAGTTTTTACCTCCGTTGAAAGAAACATTGGCACCCCCATCGTTTCCATTAATCATGATCTGCGGATTGTCAGGGTTTATCCACAGGGCATGATTATCTCCATGTGGAGTATTGATTTGACTGAATGTCCTGCCGGCATCCGTCGATTGCATAAAAGGTGCATTGAGCACCATGACCTTATCTTCATCTACAGGATCGGCGAAAACATGCATATAGTACCATGATCTGGCTCGCAATATCCTTTGGTCATTGATTAATTTCCAGGAAACACCTGCGTCATCTGAGCGATACAGTCCTCCCTGTTCCGATTCAATAATGGCATAAAGCCGGTTATTGTTTGCGGGAGAAATACAGACACCAATTTTCCCCATCAGGCTGTCGGGAAGCCCTTCTGATAACTTCTCCCAGGTCTCACCAGCATTTCTTGTCTTCCAAATACCACTTCCCTTCCCACCACTGCGCATTTGCCATGGAAGCCTTTGATGATCCCAATATGCGGCGTACAAAATTCTTGGATTTTTCATGTCCATTGATAAATCACATGCTCCGGAAGATTCGTCCACCTCGTGAATTTTAGTCCAGCTGCTGCCCCCGTCTTTGGTGAGGTAAATGCCGCGATCCGGAGTAGGTTGGTAAGGACTTCCTTGCACCGATACGTAGGCTAAATCTGGATTGTCAGGATGTACTTGAATTTTCGAAATCTGCCTGCTCCTTTCTAATCCAATATGTTCCCAGGTTTTCCCGGCATCTGTTGACCGGTAGACGCCATCTCCATGTGAAGTCATGACACCGCGGATCGGTGCTTCGCCCATACCGACATAAATGACGTTTGGATCGGAAGGAGCTACAGCAATGGCACCTACCGATCCCGTCTTAAAATATCCATCACTGACATTGATCCAGCTGGCCCCAGCATTTACTGTCTTCCATACACCGCCTCCCGTAGAGCCAAAGTAGTAAGTAAAAGGATCCTGTTGCACACCACAAACGGTCGTCACCCGGCCACCTCTGAAAGGACCGATATTCCTCCATTTCATTCCATGGAATAATGAGTCCTGAATTGCAGAATTTATAATCTGGGATCCAGATTTGGACGCTGATTTCTTTTGCTGAGCAATTGTATGATTATTATTCAATATAAATAACAAGCATATTAGTAGAATCTTTCCTAAAGAATTTTTCATAGAGCTACTAAGATTATTGCCCGGGAAAATACTCAAATATTCTCGCTTCCCCGTTCTTTCAAACGACATGGATTACCGGCAAGGGAGAGGCGGTAGCAGTTTGCATTAACAAAGGAGTTGAGATAACTTCTCCCGGCTAATTCGTTTACCTGTTATCACAATTCCAACGTCATTTCCTTCAAATTTTGTCCGGTTCTTGCGCAGGTACGCCAATGGTAAGGCTGCCGCTCCTTCTATCACGATTTGATCTGAATCGATCAATTCGGTAATCTCAAGAGCAATCTCATCTTCCGTTATGCCCGCCCAGGTATCAACACAATTTCGACAAATATCGAAGGTAATGGATCCGCGTTCCAATCCTCCCGCAGTTCCATCGGAAAGCGTTGGTAAACTTATATCGTCGGTGACTATCGATCCAATTTTGATAGATTCGATCATTTCCGGACTGTTAGCTGGTTGACATCCGATTATCTGCACTTTGGGGCTCACATGTTTGACATAAGTTGATATACCCGCTATCAATCCACCTCCCCCAACCGGCGCTATGATTGCATCCAGGTCCGGTTGCAGGTCCAACATTTCCTTGGCGACTGTGCCCTGGCCGGCAACTATAAGCGGATCATTGTAGGGATGCACTAGTATATAGTTGTGGATTTCCGAAACTTCCCGACAATATATTTCCGTTTCCAGGCTGGTTGCTCCAATAAGTTTAAAAGGCACTCCCATGGCCTTGATAAAGTCCAGTTTCGATTTGGCTACATTTACGGGCAAGTAAACTTCACCTCTCAAGCCGAGTTCAGTCAATGCTGTACAAAAAGCTGCAGCATGATTTCCCGTTGATGCTGCGACGAAAAAAGCGTGTTTCCTTATATCTTTTGGTACAGACAGAATCTTATTGTAGGCACCCCGGGCTTTGAAAGAGCCGCTTGTTTGTTGATTTTCGAATTTTAACAGGACATTACATCCAAACTTTGCAGAAAGTACGGGATTCCTGGAAAGGGACGTATTCCACACATATGGTTCAATCCTTAAACTGGCATCGACAATATCTTGATAAGTAACCAAGGCAATTAATTAATTGGCAAAAGGCACAGACATCCAATTATTGTATATCTCGAGAATATCGGACCTAAACATTTTTGATTTTTAGAAATTTATTAGGGCCGTCCAAATACTGGTTTTATCTCCATCGACTCTGGTCCAAATGGGCCGGACAATACCATCAAATGAACTTATATTATTGTAGTCGCCAAAAAATAGATTTGTATTAGGAATAAATGGTTCCTCGCTGATTTTTACATTGGTAAAAGACGCTCCTCCATCAAAAGAATAAGCCAGGAAAACATCGGTGTTCAGATCCTTATAATTGCGACGATCATAAAATACAATGTAGATTGCACCCGATGTCTGATCCACCGTCATCCACGTAAAGAATTGATGGCTGGTGGATCGGTCATCATTAACACGTAAAGGACTGGACCAGGTAGTGCCACCGTCTGTTGATTTTACTAACCACACATCAGTGTCACCAGTACCATTCTTCTGGTCACAGTAATTGATATAGATATGGCCGCGAAATTGACTTTTACTAATATCACAGGCAGTCACAGGCATACCATTAGCACGACCTAATCCAGGAATGTCAATATCCCATCCTCCATACTGAGGTGTCACCAGGATATCCTTATCCAACCAGGTGATTCCACCATCCAATGAGCGATCAAAATATATTTTTTCGGTGAGAGACCAGGCAACGTAGATCTCACCTGCCGGACCCACAGTGGGTACGGCTCCCTCCGTTGTATTATCTCCATCCAGGCAATCGCCTTCCAGTTGACTAATTGCTAGTGGCTCAGACCAGCTTTCAGCTTGATCAATGGACTTTGAGAACAATATTCTGCTGTGATCAGAATCCCGATTGCTGCCATATTTATCAAATTCGGTCCAGGTGACATAAAGATGATTATTGCGTGGATCCACAGCCAACCAATGTTTATCCTGATCGGCTGGCGGACGGTGACCAGTGTAGCTTCCCTCGTTCCATGATTTTCCACCGTCCGATGATTTCTGAACAACGATACGATCAATCCAACTTTCAGTGGCTCTGCCCTTTCCAGCGGGATCTGCCAGGTGGGCAAAATAAAAATTACCCAGGTAGTCAGCCATGATCACCGGATCTCCATAAACTCCATAAGGAGAATCAACAAACTGCATTGACCAGGTCTTTCCCCCGTCAAATGAATGCAACGTCTTATTGAGTACTATTCCGGCTACGATGTTGTCCGGATCTGTAGGATTTATGTAAATCGAAGGCTCGCAGGGTTTATAGGCAATCCCGGATGTTGTACTATCAATCAAGACGTTTAGAAATGGCTGGGGAGCATTGATTTTAGCCAATCGCTGCAATGGCTGTTGGCATGAAAAAAAGAGCACATTCACAATCGCCAGCTTGAACAAATACCTCATGGGTAAAAGATACATCTTTTTGCAAAAAATGATGGGTTACCATATTTGATATTCATTCCTGGAATTGAGTGTTATAAACTCTTCAGTCTGCAGATAGTAGAAAGTAAAAGGGAGATCCAGAACAGCTATACTACGCAATCTCGCGTAGATGATATCTTTGCAAATTTAGGTGCCACCTAAAAAAAGAGAGGTTGATCCCAATAATGTTCACAACCTCTTGCTTTGAAATGAAACCCGTTATTCTTGTGTCCTGCCAAGGACAATTTTTCTCATTATGGTCATTTCAAAGAGTTAAAAGAGAGGTTGATCCCAATAATGTTCACAACCTCTTGCTTTGAAATGAAACCCGTTATTCTTAATGACTTAACATAGGGCTTGCGCACTCAGATTAAGCCAAGGCTTATTTCATCGCGTGTTGAAAAAGGAGGTTGTGTCTAGTGAGCACAACCTCTTGCTATGAAATGAAACCCGTTATTCTTTACAGTTGATCGGGGGAATTAGAATCGTAAACTTCTCATGTTGCTTACACCTAACCAATAGTCAAAAAGTCTGCCAAATGCACCCCCGGAAATTGATCACCTGACAGATAAATTTCGCCGCGAAGAGAAATATAATGCATAACCTCTTGATAGGTAGATGTCAATGAGATGTGAAATGGTCCGATTTTTTTTAGCATATTTTTTAAGTTCATATGAGTCTGCAAAGAATTTAGTGAAATCAATCTGCCCGAGAAATCTTCATTTCGGTGACTTGATATGCTAGCAGCATCCGGAGTGAGACAGTCAGACATCTCGACAGGTCCAGGTGACCACATTGTCCTGCATTAATTTAATCAAAACCGATAGCGTACACATTAACCTCTCTGGACAGACTATCAAACCATAGCTTGAAATCCCTCGTAATAACTAAAGAGGATTTCTCGCATGTTATTAGTTAAAGTCATGGAAAATCTGAATCAATCTTGTCAAAATCTATTTTCTGCAGAAAACAATTGAGAAAATCAAATGGACACCATTGGGAAAAATCCAGATTAATTTTTTCTTTTTCTTGAAATAGTTGTGGGGGGTGGCAAGGTGCATCGTCTTAGCATTGACTCACCCATTCCGGATGATAAGATAATCAAGAAGCCGGGATACACTCAAAACCGCTATAGGGGATCCTTAACCGGGTCCCCATATTTTTTACAGGACACATATGATCTCCTGCTTTAGATAATTTCATCTGAATTAGGCATCCTTTTTGCTATATGGTAGATATCTCAAATACCAGGCATACTATTCCGATCTAACCTGGTGGAGGGTTTCTAAAAGAGCTTTTCATACAAGCATATCAAATAAGAGAATGCTGTGTGTTGGATGTTTGTTTGTTGATTCCACCATTTTTTAATAACCGCGAGAACAATAAACCTAACTTTTGTCAGGATTTTTTCTTGATGGAATTAGGCGTTTTATGGTGAATGAGCAGAGGATACACTCAACACCAGTTTAAAGGACCGATTGGAGCATCGGTCCTTTTTTATTAATTCAAAATATTTTCGTTCGAAAAGGTATCGCTTGAGACATTTCTCGTTTCACCCTGATAATCTACAATTACGATATTTCTAGCATCTCTTGGAAGCAAAATAGTGCGCTGGGACTGAGAAAGAAACCCACTACCATAATAGGCCTCTTCTCTCCGCATTTTATTGTCGAGTTCGTATTTTATTAATACGTCATTAGGTTTCAAGGCGATACTCATGAAATGACCATCCGTAGAAGATTGAAATGCCAGTAAATCTCCCTGATTCTGTCCCACCAAAAAGATGGGTCGACCATTGGTGATCATCATAACCATACTTTTAGCATCGCCAGGCACATAGAAGCCACTTTCTGCTATCGAAAGGGATTTGAAACTATATTCGCCTCCGTATTCCAGGACCAATCCATTAAATGCATCGCAACGACCAGTGAATAGGTCCGTTCCAAAGTCATTTCCCACCAACAGGAGTTGCGCTCCCTGGTCTTGATGACCTGGTAAAATTATACCTCCGTAGATTGGCGCCACCTGCACTTCCAAGGGTAACTCATGCAACTTAAATTGACCTTCCCCACGGTTTTCAATCCATACACTTGCAAGTTGATTGGCCCGGTATGCGAGTGTGCCTTCACTTTCCGGTAGATTTAGAATCTCATCTATCGCCGCACGGGCAAACAAATCATGAGAAGTATATGTATCCTTTATCTTATTTATCTGTTTGGCAAAATCAGATCTTCCGTGCACGGGATATTCTACGAGCTCTCCATCTGTGCTTGGAAAAAAGGCGGTCAGAATGGCATCAAATCCACCATTTTTGTCAAAGTCATTGGCATAAATACCAACGGGGAATTTATCTGAAGCCTGAAAAAGCATATTTTTACCAAAATTACCAATCACATAATCCACATCCCCGTCGAGGTCAATATCACCAGGGATAATTGACGTCCACCAGCCAATTTGATCGGACAAGCCAGTCTTTGAAGTTATGTTCACTAAAGATCCCATCATGTTTCTGAATACACTAATTGGCATCCATTCTCCGGCCACAATAAGATCAATCCATCCATCCTGATCAAAATCTGACCATGTGATATCAGATACATTCCCGACATCATTTAGTTCAGGGGCAGTAGTTTCGTTTGCTATGGCAAATCGTAATTCTCCCTTTTCCAATTGATTTTCCAACAAGATTGTACTACATGGCTTCGGAAACTTATGGGGAAGCACTCTACCCGCGACAATGAGATCTAAGTCGCCATCCCGGTCATAGTCGGCAGCTCGCACACAGGATCCACTTTGATGAAATTGAGGGATCACGCTCAAATCCAGCTCCAGACGACCCTCATTATTTCGATAAAACCGATCCAAATAAAACGAATCCTCCAGTGGAAATTCAAAACCGCCACTAACCATGTACAAGTCATCATCGCCATCAAGATCGGCATCAAAGAATAATGCTCCCAGGGACTCATGTCGTCTTTCCGCATCGGTTTTTTCCAGTGAATCCACTATGAAGCCACCCGTCTTCGTCTGCAATAGAATTTGACTTGACTTTAATGCTGAACCACTTATTAAAAGATCACTTAAACCATCTTTATTTATATCTCCGACTGCCAATCCAGGTCCAAACTGAGAGAATTTATGAGGCACTAGAGGCTGCACATTAAAATCCACATAGTCAAATTCCTCATGTTTACTTGCTACTGCTGTGAGGGGAGAATACCTGGCCAACCACGGGGTGCTCAATTCTTTTCCTAACCTGGGATTGTCATCAGAAACTTTATCCATCTGATTAAAGTCCAGATAAATGACCTTGTCTACTTCCGACTTAGGAACCATACTTTTTGTCAAATCAGGCCAGATTATCTCGATGCTATCCACCTGAATATGAGATCCTAACCCGATGTGGATCGTAGGCTCGATCGATGATAGGTAGCCCCGGTAAATGTTCTGTTCATAATAAATCTGATCAGCTCCTGCATATAGGCTTAATTTTGTGCCAAGAGCATGTGGATTCTCTTTCGGCCCTTTTAACTTAATTCTTAAATAATGTGAGGACTCCTTTGAGTGATTTAGCAGGAGGTTTTCGTAAATAAAAGCAGGGTCATTGATGTTATTTACAACATAATCCAGATCACCATCATTGTCAAGATCAGCATAGGCACTTCCATTACTAAAAGAGGGCACATCAATTCCCCACTTTTGGGATACATTTTCAAACTTCAGATTCCCTTTGTTCCGAAAGGCATAGTTAGTTAATTTCACCTCTGGCACCTTGGTCAGTAATAGACGTTTTGGAGCGTAACGATGTATGTCAGCCTGATAATCCGTAAAATCCCTGTCTGTGATATCTTTAGGAAATCCATTGGTAATGATAAGATCACGATAACCATTGTGATCAAAATCCGCCACCATTGGTGACCAACTCCAATCTGTTGCCGAGATACCTGCCAGAAACGAAACATCACTAAAAACCATGCTCTCTTCCACTGGGTTTTCACCCCGATTCACCTGTAGGGTATTGCGCACGAATTGAAAATCGTAGCCAAACTTTCGATTATTAATGTATGACATATAATTTCCCGGACCCATCATGGTCTTCCTGCGATAATTGTCTTCAGGCAACATGTCGAGCGTGATTATGTCGACCAACCCATCATTATTGATGTCCATTACATCATTCCCCATCGCGGAATGAGATGTATGCTTAAAATACTTTTTTGCCACATCCTCGAAAGTTCCATCCTGGTTGTTCAAATAGAGTATATCATTCGAAATAAAATCATTACTAATGTATATATCCTGCCAACCATCCTGATTTATATCTGTGATATTGACCCCTAGACTATAACCTGGCACATCTATACCAGCCTGCTTCGACACATCAGTAAAAAAGGGATGGGCAAGTGAGTCATTCCAGTTATTCTGATACAATTTGTCTACACGAATACGACTTTCAGCAATCTTCTTGGCCCGGTATTTCACAGGATTTCTTAAATCATGCATTTCATTTACAATGATAAATAGATCGAGATCCAGGTCATTGTCATAATCGAAAAAAACTGCATTCATGCTATAGCTGGTATCTGCCAATCCATACTCACTTCCCATTTCGACAAAATAAGGGATCCCACTACTGTCCAAACCTTGACTTACGAATAATAAGTTTCTGCGTAGATTGGTATCAGCGTGCGTATTGGTAGAGACATACAGATCCTCCCAACCATCAGAATTTATATCAACAGTGGCGATTCCGGAACACCAAGAATCAGCTGCCTCGATTCCAGCTTTTTCGGAAATGTCTTCAAACTGAAAATTGCCCTTGTTCAGGAAAAGCCGGTTTGACACCATGTTGCCCGTAAAAAAAATATCAATTAATTGATCGTTATTAAAATCTGCCAGAGCAACTCCTCCGCCATTATAAATATATTCGTAGGTGAGTATATTGAAAGAGTCATTGTCTGTGATCAAATTATTAAAATTCACGCCCGTTTCGGTAGAAGATAAAAGTCTAAATAAGGCTTTTTCCTTTTGTTGGCATGAAGAATTAATCAAAATAAACCAAATAGAGAGGAGGAACAAGTTACAGTTATGGCTCATATCCTTCACATGTTTGTTTAGCATTCACAGAGCATAAAGTTACAAACTAAAGACACGAATGCAGTAATGCCTAAAAAGCAAATGGAGATATACAGCGCATATCTCCATTCTATTTTATTTAGATCCCGAAAAGATTACCAGCCGGGATTTTGCATCAGCCGGTTTTCTCCTTCCACAACACTAAGCTGTACCTGGATTGTTGGTATAGGATAAAGTGCATGCCGGTCTTCTACCTGATTTGCTGCTGTCAGGTAATTCCTCCTGGTCTTCTCTACAGCGAGATAGTCGTTTAGCACTTCTTTAAAAATACCCCACCTTCTTAAATCGAAGAACCGGTGACCCTCCATACCTAATTCCACTCGTCGTTCGTGCCGCACCGCTGCCCGGGCAGCAGCCTGGTCACTCCAGGGTTGATCATAAGTACTGACTTTATACTTAGCCCATGTAATCGAGGGATCGTCGATTGGTACGGCAATACTAGGTATGTCTACACCCGGACCTTGGGCACAAACTCCAGCTCTGGTCCGGACCATGTTGACAAGTTCTCTGGCTCGCTCCAAGGAACCAACCTCAACTTCCGCTTCAGCAAGCATCAATATCACATCTGAATATCTCAGCAAGTGAAGATTGAGAGCAGATAAGTGTGCACTGTTCCAACCAACAGAAGAACTTTCTCCAGCATCAGCATGATAAATGTTCTTTTTAGGGCTGTACGGTCCTGCCCACTCACGAGCTCTGATATATCCAGGATTGTGAATGCCATGATTGAGAAAAGGTACATCGTCCCTGCCTACTGTCCAATCAAGGCGTGGGTCAACAAAATCATCCGGTGTGACATTGGCATCATTAAAAGTATTGACTAATGGCAATCCATTATCATCAACTTTAAATGCATTCACCAGGTTTTGTGAAGGCTGGTGAAATCCACAACAGCCAAAAGGACTCCCAGAGTGAGGGAAGTTTAAGCGATCATTTCGATTACCGTTATCTCCACCCCCGTCACCATCATTGACCGATGCCTGGTAAGCCAAAATGGTCTCCGGTCCATTTTCATTGGCCACTGAAAATGCATCGTGAAAGCAAACTTCCAATGCATAGGGACCATTATTCACCACGTCATCGAGCGTCGCCTTTGTTCCTGAAAAATCTCCGGTGTGTATCTTTACCCGGCCCAGGTAAGCTTTTGCTGTCCATTTTGTTACACGGCCTACCTCAGTTTGCGTCTCGGGCAATTTGGCAATCGCTGTTTCCAGGTCAGCAACGATCAATGGGTATGCATCTGCGCTATTTGACTTGCGAAAATCATCGTCATCTTCGGTGTAATATGGGATGTTTTTCCAAAATCTGTATGCATCAAAATGGTAGTGTGCT
>JABDLW010000332.1 GCA_013001805.1 Saprospiraceae bacterium
CGTTTGAGGTGGAGCAGGGGGCGGAATTGATTATATCCATGGAAGATTGTTTGTCAAAGGCGGGGAAGGAGATGGATAAATGATATTATTACTATGATGGTTTATTCAGCGCATAGGCTCAGCACTAATAGTATTCAGTCGATTTAATACCTGATTCACCTTTTCATTGGTATCTTGTAAAGTCTCATGAATGTCAATGACCGAGACGGCTGGTTTGGTAGGCATATCCATAATGACTTTTATCGCTTTCCAGTACTGTTGTACTTCATCAGCTTTCACGCTTTGAGGAGGATATAAAGAATTGTCGGAAATCAGTAAAAGAGTCTCACTGTCTTTTTGAATCCTTTTAAACAAGATATCGTGATCAGTTACCACTATGTATGCCTGGTTATTCACGATTTCTTCATAGGACTTTTTTATACCTAGTATAAATGATTGCGAGGGAATGGGCAACATACTATCGCCTGCAATTTGGAAAATGCGTTTGCTGCCGCTCTCATAGGTGCCTAGATCCCAATTAATTTTTGGTAATGACCGGATATAGCTTGGATCAGAAAAATCATTAAGGTACCCTGCCTGAGCCCGGTGATTCGCTGGCACAACATCAATTAGTTCAGTACCGGTGAGATCGACACTGACCGGGAAATAGATTTCCCTTGCAGAAATCTTGAGTGTGTCTTGATTTCCTAGTATGGTATAGTCTACTTCAAAGAGGCTTTCCATTGATACATTGAATTGTTTGGCAATCGCAAAGAGCGTTTTGGCGGGAGGCGTATTACCTTCATCATTTTCATAGCTGGCGTAAGTGGATTTCTTAAGATCCAGATTTGCCGCCATTTCTTCTTGAGTGGTTCCCTGCCGTTTCCTTAAGAAGCGTAAATTTTTAGCTAAATAATCCATTAAAAATAGATTTATGTTGCATGGAATCCATTAAAAATATACATTTGTCTATTATAAATAGATTAAAGTTAGTTAATTCATTTGAAAGCCGCAAAATACATTCGATTGAATATTTTAGATGCCCATAGATCCTTCAATGACTCCGGATGACTTTAAAATGCATTCGCCCTTAACCTGTCTGTCTCACCGGACAGGCTTGTTGAAGGACTTCGGATGAAGTTTTCAATTTCATTGTGAGCATATCAGATTGACCATACCTGAAAGTCAAATCATAAGATTGGTTGCTTCACTATTTTGGGTATGCAAATATTGATTTGAGTCAACCGGGATTAAACTGGTTCTGGCAATAGTGGCTACGGGCAAATAGGAAAACTTATGGACTTTAGAAACAGGCATATTGTTCATTTGGATCTGGATACTTTTTTTATCTCATGTCAACGATTAATTGACTCCAGCCTCATTGGTAAGCCAGTGATCGTGGGGGGCACGGCAGAGCGTGGAGTTGTAGCATCATGTAGCTATGAGGCCAGACATTATGGAGTACATTCTGCTATGCCTATGAAGCTGGCGTTAAGACTGTGTCCCAATGCTACCGTAGTAAAAGGCGACATGGATTTGTATGCGCAGAAATCAACCGACGTCACCGATATTGTTGCAGAAGAAGCACCTGTTTATGAAAAAGCCAGTATTGATGAGTTTTATATGGACCTCACTGGTATGGACCGGTATTTTGGTTGTTTTAAATGGACCAACGAACTCAAGCAAAAAATTGAAAAAGAAACGGGCTTGCCCATTTCATTCGGGTTGTCACCCACGAAGACTGTCAGCAAGATTGCTACCGGTGAGGCTAAGCCACGAGGTCAGCTGGAAATTCCTTTTGATCGGGTAAAGCCGTTTCTAAATCCACTGTCAGTACGAAAAATCCCGATGATCGGAGCGGCTACATATAAGACGCTTTCGCGAGTAGGCATACGAACCATAAAAACACTGGCAGATATTCCGGAAGAAGTCCTGATAAGACTGTTAGGTAAAAATGGTTCTTCTTTATATCGCAAAGCAAATGGCATTGATCCAACGCCGGTGGTGCAATACAATGAACGAAAATCAATTTCATCTGAACGAACGTTTATGCGCGACAGCATGGACATTGTGCGCTTAAAATCCTTATTAGTACAAATGATCGAAAACCTCTGTTTTCAGTTAAGGTCTGAACAAAAAGTCGCTTCAACCATTGCAGTAAAAATCCGGTATTCCAATTTTGATACTCACGTCCAACAAGCCCGGGTGACATACACATCCTGTGACCATGTACTTATTGCCAAAGCTCTGGAATTATTTGACAAAGTTTACGAACGCCGCATGATGATCAGACTAGTTGGGATAAAACTATCCGGATTGGTAGCCGGTCATTATCAAATTAACCTATTCGACGATGTGACCATCATCAGTTTGTATCAATCTATGGATCGAATAAAAAATCGATTTGGAAAACATGCAGTGCGAAGAGCCTCATCGATTAATGATATCTGATTTAGATTGAAGAATTAGAATTAAAAAATAAATATGAATTAGGAGCGACACACAAATTTAAAGTCAGATGCACAAAGCCACGATTTAAAATGTACCTAAACTGCCATTCCTACTACTCCCTTCGATATGGAACTATTCCGGTTGAAGAACTGGTTGCCCAAGCTGCGGCTTTGGGAATTGGTGCTATGGCGCTTACTGATATTCATGTTACCACCGGAGTATTTGATTTTATAAAGGCTTGCAGAGAATATGGTATACATCCGGTAATAGGTATTGAATTTAGACAAGACCATAAGTTGCTATATGTAGGATTGGCAAGAAATAATGAAGGATTTCATGAATTAAATAAATTCTTGACTTACTACAATATTAGTAAAGAGCCATTGCCGGTACGGGCGCCGGATTTTTCCAATGCTTATGTTATTTATCCTGTAGATAATGTTCATCATGTTTTAAGGGAAAATGAATTTATTGGTATTTCATTAAAAGATCGATTTAAAGTCATCTATTCTGAGCTAAATGAATACCGGCATAAAATGGTGATATTGCAACCGGTTACATTTAGAAATAAAAGTGAATTTAATTTACATAAATTACTCAGGTGTATTGATGATAATATTCTTTTATCTATGCTCGGGAAGAAAAACCAGGCTGGCTCTGATGCAGTGATGTTGCCTCCGGTTAAATTAAAAGAAGCATATCAGGTTATTCCGGAGGCTATACATAATTCAATTGCCATATTGCGATCGTGTCAATTTAAGTTTGATTTTAATGAACCAAAAAACAAGGCAACATATACCGGAACACGAGCGGGAGACAAAGAACTATTACAAAAATTGATCGATGATGGATTTCAATATAGATATGGAAAGAACAATCCGGAAGCCAGGGCCAGAGTGAATAAGGAATTGGATATTATTGATCAATTAGGATTTGGTGGATATTTCCTGTGTACGTGGGATATCGTGCGTTATAGTCTTTCGCGTGATTTTTTTCATGTAGGCCGTGGTAGTGGGGCAAATTCTATTGTGGCATATATACTCAAGATAACCAATGTGTGTCCGATAAAATTAAATCTATATTTCGAACGATTTTTAAATCCCGCTCGAAAAGTGCCACCTGACTTTGATATTGATTGGAGCTGGAAAGACCGTGATCAGATTTTAGATTATTTATTTAAACGATTTGATCCGGCTTGTACAGCATTTTGTGGTACTATAGGATCATTTAAACATCGATCTATTCATCGTGAATTAGGAAAGGTAGTGGGATTGCCCAAGGCGGAGATTGATTTGCTATCTGCAAATCCCCAGAACCTGCATGAGAAAAGTAAGGAGGTGAGACTTATTCATAAGTATGCCAAAATGATGCAGTCTTTTCCAAATCAACTGTCAATGCATGCTTGTGGTGTAATAATAAGCGAAAAGCCGCTTACCTACTATACTGCTATGAATTTTCCGCCCAAAGGATTTAAAACGGCACAGATAGATATGTATATAGCTGAGGATATTGGCTTTGAGAAATTTGATATTCTTAGTCAGCGGGGATTGGGAACCATACATTCCACCATAGAATTGGTCAAAGAAACCAGGGGAGTCGACATTGATTTTAATAATACAAACCTTTATGTAGATCATCCTAAGTGCAATGAAATGCTTTCAAAGGGGAAGACCATCGGTTGTTTTTATGTCGAGTCTCCTGCTATGCGTGGTTTATTACGTCGATTACGGGCTAATAATTACAATATTCTTGTAGCCGCATCCAGTGTAATCAGACCGGGAGTTGCTAAATCAGGAATGCTACGCGAGTTTCAATACAGACATAATAATCCGGATAATTTTGAATATTTTCATCCGGTTTTTAAAGAGCACCTGGGAGATACATACGGAGTAATGGTGTATCAGGAAGATGTGATTAAAATCGCTCATTATTTTGGTGGATTAGATATGGCAGACGGAGATATACTGCGACGGGGAATGTCAGGTAAAACACGCTCTTCTAAAGAACTTGAAAAAGTAAAAGATCGTTTTTTTAGTAATTGTAAAAAACGAGGATACCCGGATGAACTGACTAATGAAGTGTACCGGCAGATAGAATCATTCGCGGGATTTTCCTTTTGTAAATCACATTCGGCAAGTTATGCTGTAGAATCGTATTTGGCGCTGTATTTGAAGATACATTTTCCCTTGGAATTTATGGTTTCGGCAATAAATAATTTTGGTGGTTTTTATCGAAAGGAAGTTTATTTTCATGAAGTACGAATGGCCGGTGGTAAAGTCTGTCAGCCATGTGTAAATCATAGTGATGTGCTTGCCAGTTTACATGATCATGATATTTATATTGGTCTTAGTTCAATAGAAGGATTTAATTTGCATATTGCTGAGAGAATTGTGGTCGAGAGAAAACTGGGTGGGTTATACGAATCGTTAAGTGATTTTGTAGATCGGTTATCAATTGGTATCGAACATGTTGAATTATTAGTTTTCGTGGGAGCATTTCGATGTACTGGAAAGCCAAAAAATGAATTGAGCCTGGAGGCACGTATGTTGATAAACAAGAATCAGAAGAGGAATGGAGAGCATGTGCGGAAGTTGTTCAACGAACCAGTAAAAGAGTGGAAATTCCCGGTGTTGACCAGAAATGCTTTTGAAGACTCTTTTGATGAAATTGAAATTTTGGGATTTCCGGTTTCAAAAGATCCTTTTAGTTTATTGAAGACGAACTACCGAGGCGATGTGCAGGTAAAAGAATTTTTAAACTATGAGAATAAAGTAGTTCGAATAGTGGGATACTTAATTGCCAGGAAGGATGTACCTACCGCAAAGGGGCACATGAATTTTGGTACCTGGATTGATAGTGAAGGATCGTTTTTTGATACGACACATTTTCCGGATATATTATATCGGTGGCCATTTAAAGGGCCGGGTTGTTATTTGATTCAAGGGAAAGTTGTTGTGGAATTTGGATTTCCATCGATTGAAGTCGAAAAAGTGGATCGACTTGCGATGGTCGATGATCCACGATATGAAGATCCCAGAACCAGGATACGACTGCCGGATGGCTCTAATGTCTCACCCCGGCCACTGACCCGGGCACCCTATCCTTCTAAGGGGAAAGTTGATGAATTGTATGGCAGAGGGAAGTAGCATTTGCTTTGTTGCAAAGGAGTAATAAAATATGTGGGTGATCAATATCACAACGCTACTGCCAGCCCTTATCTAATTTCGCGCCAGCAAATACAATTATATATGAAAAATAACAATAACGGCACCGTGATCGACGTCAGAGAACCTTTTGAGTTGACTTTCGGTAAATTCGAAGACGCAATCAACATTCCTATGGGAGAAATTCCCGGAAGTTTGATACGCCTCGAAAAATTACCCCGACCACTGATTTTTATTTGCGCCTCAGGCAATAGGAGTGGGCAGGTAGTACAATATCTTCAGGGAATTGGATGGACCGATGTGCACAATGGCGGTGGTTGGAAAATGTTTAAAGCAAGAAAAGCTGCCTGAACCGACAACTATGATTTCCCGGTAGTTTATTCTACAAACGGATATAATTTTTAGTATCCATTCTACTATCTTTATTAATTGTTAGATTAGAAGCCATTTCTCAAAATCGGAATGATGGTGGAAAACGTACACAAGGATATTCCCGGGAATCCCTCCACAGCCAAGTCCAGTAAAGTACAATTGAACGATCGGTCAAATGGACAGCCATTACGTGTATTGACAGAAGATGACTGGACTTTTTGGATAAGAGAAGGTTACGTGGTTATTAAAAACGCCATCTCAAAAGAACAAGCCAGGATTACGGCTGATTTCCTTTGGGAATTTGAGGATAAAGATCCCGGAAATCCCAACACCTGGTATACAGCACCCCGGGCCGAGATGCAGATGAAAGAACTGATCGGAAGTGGAATGGTTGAAGTATATAATCATCAATTATTATGGCAGAATCGCCAATCTCCGCGTATTTACGACGCATTTGTAGACATCTGGGGTACAAAAAAATTATGGGTAACCATCGACCGGGCAAATTTGAATTTTCCCAAAAAGAAACATGCCGACTTTAGTGGTTTTATTCATTGGGATTATGATCCCGACACCAAACCCCAGAATGTTCAGGGCGTTTTGGCTCTGGCGGATCAGACTGATGAAAACATGGGAGGGTTTCAATGTATACCAGAGCTATTTCGCACTTACGACACCTGGAAGCTAAGCCAACCGGAAGGCCGTGACCGTTTTAAACCTGACATAACCGGATTTGAAGATAAAATCGTAAAAGTAGGGCTGGAGGCGGGTGATTTATTGATTTTCCATAGTGCTCAACCGCATGGCATCCGCCCAAATTTATCTCAGAATAAAGTACGTATTGCACAGTATATTTCCATGATGCCAGCACAGGAAGAAAACGGTGAATTGAGAGAATGGCGAATAAATTCCTGGCGCAACCGCATCGCCCCGGAGGGATATGCCTTTCCGGGAGATCCGAGAAAATGGGAGCAAAAAAAATATCGACAAGCAGAGCTAAGTTTGCTGGGTAAAAAACTATTAGGCTTAGAAAACTGGTGAAATGACCCAAATAGTAGAATACGCTACAAGGCTTATGCCTAGCAAAGAAAACCACATGCCTAACTGATGCATAAAAGAGGATGAGAAAATATGGGTTTTCAGACAAAAATCATTAACGCCTTACTGGTTGTATTCATGTTATCCATCATGTCTTGCATCAGACATCGTGCAGCCATTCAATGGCCGGTGTATAAGGCAGATCGGTCCAGTTCTAGCTACTCGCCGGCCACTCAAATAAATCGCACCAATGTCGGCTATTTACAAATGGCCTGGCAATTTGATCCGGCAGACGCCCCTGCCGGAGTGCGCTACGGTAAATACGAATGCAATCCCATCGTTGTTGATGGAATAATATACGCCACGTCAGCACGTCGACGTGTCTATGCAATTGAAGCCAATACGGGGATGAAAATTTGGTCTTTCGATCCTTTTAATGGGGCCAGAGGTGGTGGGATGTGCCGGGGAGTAACTCATTGGTCAAATCAAGATGAATCCAGGATCCTCTTTACTGCTGATCATTTTCTATATGCCCTGGAAGCATCTTCAGGAAAGGCGATATTAAGTTTCGGACAAAACGGCCGGGTGGATCTGAATGAAAATCTTGGAGTAAATGCCGATTCGGTATGGGTAAAACCCACTTCACCGGGTATCATCTATCGCGACCTCATTATTTTGGGTTCCGAAGTATCGGAATCTTACGATGCTGCACCAGGTCATATCCGAGCCTACAATGTGAAGACCGGCGAAATGGAATGGATTTTTCATACGATACCTCAGCCAGGTGAATTTGGCTATGAAACCTGGCCACCCAATGCCTGGACATACACTGGTGGAGCAAACAATTGGGGAGGTATGAGCCTCGATATTGAGAGAGGTTTGGTTTTTGCCCCGCTAGGGTCCCCCACTTATGATTTCTATGGTGCCAATCGCAAGGGTGCGAATCTATTTGGCAATTGTTTGGTAGCCTTGGAAGCAGCAACCGGCAAGCGCGTCTGGCATTTTCAATCGGTACATCATGACCTTTGGGATTATGATTTACCTGCTCCTCCGACCCTGGTTTCTATGCAGATAGATAGTAGTTCCCGGGACCTGGTATCCCTCACCACCAAAACAGGATTTTTATTCCTGTTCGACCGGGAAACCGGTGAATCGGTGTTTCCCATCGAGGAAATACCCGTCCCACCTGCCATTGTAGAAGGCGAAGAAAGTTGGCCAACACAACCTTTTCCCACGGGACCTCCTCCTTTTTCCCAGCAAAAATTGACTGAATCAGATCTTACAGATGTCTCACCGGAAGCACGGGAATTCGTATTGGAACGTTTTCAAAACTTACGGTCAGAGGGACTTTATACACCAGCAACTGCTGAGGGCACGATCATGCTGCCAGGTACTCGTGGTGGTGCAGAATGGGGTGGATCGGCCTATGATCCCCAGACCGGTCTTCTATATATCAACGCCAATGAGTCTCCCGAGCTCTTGACTTTGCATAAGGCCGGTCAACAGCCCGCTGGCAGATTTAGTTTTTATGACTATGGATCGCGCTACTATAAGAACTATTGTGCTTCATGTCATATGGATGACCTGGTTGGCGATATCTCAAGTCCTTCACTCCAGGATCTCAAAAGTCGGTTAGCCCGGGAAGAAACGCTGGAAAAAATAAAGAAAGGCGCCGGACGCATGCCTGGCTTTACTTTAATGACCAAAAATGAGGAAAAAGCGATCATTGCCTTTTTATATGATGAAAGTAAGGATGAAATTGTGCCACGCTCAACGAGACCAGAATCAAATAAAGGCTATCAGAATGTGACCGCTTATAGTAGCTTTAATGACCAGAATGGTTACCCTGCTATCAAGCAACCGTGGGGAACATTAAATGCTTATAATGTAAATACCGGGAAATACGAATGGCAAATACCATTGGGTAATTATCCCGAAGTGCAAAAATCAGATGATTCTCATACCGGGGCAGAAAATTGGGGTGGACCTATCGTTACTGCAGGGGGACTGGTTTTTATTGCCGCAACCAAGGATGAAAAATTCAGGGCATTCGATAAATCCAATGGTCAACTACTTTGGGAGACCGAATTAGCCGGTGGTGGATATGCCACGCCCGCGACTTATATGCACAAGGGTATTCAATACGTCCTTATTTCAGTTACCGGAACGAATGAAAATCCGTCAGGTACGATACGAGCCTTTGCCGTGCCTAAACAATATCGTTGATAACAACGAAATAGACATTTTGCTGAAACCTCCCGTTCCACCGCCGCAAGAACGGTGAAGTACTGGCATGCTGCACAACTTAAATTACTGCGGCACTTGGGCATTCCTCATGGAGGATTACGCCATTTCTCCCTCAGAAAGTTAGGTTGAATGACTGTGGTTCACTCCCCTCACTAAGCGCTGTGTTACGTCCCAGCCGCTGGCATCAGGAACATATCACTCACAGATAGCACTTCGAGAATGCCACTGAAAAAAGTATACAACTCCCACATTCCTTTCAAAGCGACTTCCATCAAAAACTGTGAACAAAATAATGCAACCAGTAAGTTGCATAAATCAATTTTAGTTCTTAAATTAGCAACCAATAAGTTGCATAATAATTAAAATAGTAACAATTATGAATCAAACAGAAATTAATGAACGTACAGACTTACTTTGCAAAATGTTGCAGTTTCAGGAAGGGATTTATGAAAATACCCTGGTTGAGTTAGATGACGATCTCGCACTCAAGAGACCCAATGATCGCACCAACCACATCAACTGGTTGTTAGGGCATTTATTACATTGCCGGGTGATGCTGATGAATATGATAGGTAAGAAAACCGCCTACCCATTTGAAGGCATTTACTGGTCACCGATTGAAGATGGTAAATACCGAACGATAGGCGAGATTTCAGATTCATTCTCTCAGATCAGTAAAGAATTGATTTCTAATCTTGAGAATTTAGGGATCGAAAACCTGGATCGCAAAAAAGAACCAGAGCAACCCACACTGCAGG
>JABDLW010000347.1 GCA_013001805.1 Saprospiraceae bacterium
CCAGCACTTCCTTGCCTAACTTAAATAAATTACTGACAAGGCTTCCTACAATGGGTAAATCTTCGCCAAATCTTTCGCCAAATTCAAAAAGAATTTCAATTTTATTGGTGGGGTCCTTAGTTGATAAACCATCTCGAATCAATGCCATCATGGCAATGGGTTTTTCATATCGCGCCTGGGCCTGACCAAAAACGTTCTCAAGATCCCCAATCAGATCAGGAAGTTCTCCCCGGATTCCAAGTTTTCTCAGTTCATTTGCCCATTTGGTTTCGACATCACGATCATTCGGAGGAAGGTCGTGAATCCGTTCAGCAGCTTCCAGTATACCTGTGATTTTGTTGTTGGCGTCATTAAATAATCCTTTCAACTGCGAATAAATAGCGTGACTTTCTTTATCAATAAATGATGCCGCGTGGTTAGAAACTCTGGTATTGATCATGGCGCGGATCTTATCTGTAACCTGGACGGCGGGATCATATTCCGGATCCGTCTTGATGGAGGTATATATACCGTGAATGACTTTGTAATATTCCCCATCGTTGGGATTTATGCCATAGTCCTGATACGGAACCAGCATTTCACGGATTAGGCTTTGATCCAGGACATAACTTTCCGCCGCTTTGATTTGCTCATCAATTCTCGAGATAAGGTCCTCTTTGAACCGCTGCATAATCTCTTCTTTCAACAAATTGGGATCAAATGAAAGCGGCACTTTTGGAGCTGCATATAGCAGTGAATTAAAGCTCATCGCGACAAGGATGAAGGATATTTGTAAAGTTTTCATTTTTTCTAGGTTTTTTAGTTATACCGATAGGAGATTCCAAGTTTGAAGGAAACTCTGTCACTGGTCAATATTGGATTTAAGCCCTCTACCGGTTTATGATTGCGGTCAATTTTGTAGTAGTCGATGTTGGCGAAGAGGTCAAACAATTTAAAGACCTTCATGCCAGCAGTTGCGGAAAATCTCAGGGTTATCGGAGTCCTCGAGGTCACTGTCTGGGCACTTAGCTGTCCGGACTGAGAATTTACAGCGACATCTTCGCTGAAGACATGACCATATTCATAAGCACCATTGAGAGACAATCTCAGTCCATTTTTAAAGGATCTGGATCCATCGACAAATGCTCCCAGTCTATAGAAGCTTCCGTCCGTTTCAAACTTGGGATCCATTAAATCCAGATTAGATCTCACACTCAGTACTGGGCCTATTTTAAATCCCTCTAGTTGAAGGCCGACCCTAACATTTGCCTCCAGAGAAGTTTGAAAATTATTTTCCGGATAATATAGTCGCTGAAATAGGGACATTTGAGTGTAGAGTTTATTTGAATAGCCAATATCATATCTTAAATCAGCGTAGCTATTTTCAGGATTGTGGAGAAAATACTTGGAGGTGATATCAAAACTTGAAAAAGTATTTCCATTAGTGAAATCATTTTTTGACCTTTTGAGACTAAGTCGGGCATGATCAACCATCAGGTTTGAAGGGTAGCTGATGTAGCTCAGTAGAACTTCGTTTCGTAAAGTCTGACCAATATCATTGCGTTTTCGCCTGGAGAATTGAATGGAGCCACGCATCGAATTACGTAGATTTAATTCCTGGTAGGTAAATGATTCATAGATGAAAGCTAAATCTGAGGATTTATTTTGACTGGCTTTTCGGAAAGTGATTGAAGGCAGAAGGTGGATGAAATTTAAGTGTTGTCGTTCACTTGCTGACAAGTTGCCACGGAGAGTCGCAAGAATGATATTATTGGCGTTGGTACGTTTTTCGGCGGTCGCGGTAATGTTGTGACGCGAATAGTTGGCTGATACGTCAGATAGATAGTTGTTGTTGACGAGTTTATAAATAAGGGACAACTTATTTTTTTCATTTAGATCATGTTGGACGTTAGTAATGAAGTTGATTCTATTGTAACTGTTAGCTTTGCGGAAGGAATCTTTATATTGATTTACACCTAACCGAAGGTCAAATTTTGTTGCAGCTTTTCGACGTCTAAACCCCAGTGCGTAATTGTTGGATTTGAAAGGAGTTTCGAGCACCTCAGACCGCGTGGCAATGATCATGTTTAAGCTTGTGGAGGGGTCAATACGGTAATTACCGGTTATAGAAATATCGCCTAAGCGACCTTTCGATTCCTCACTCAGGGACTCCGAATATTGGTCACTAAATGTTGAAGAACCGGTACTCAAATTAATCTGACCAGAGAAGCGATCGAATGCTTGAGCAAGTATCGGCTGCGGCTGCGACGGGTTCAGGTTCTTAAAATTATTTCGATAGTAATTGTTGGCATTGCTGAGATATCTTTTCATCTCAATTTGCAAGGCTTTAGCGGATTCGGTATGGTTTGGAAATGCCTGGTATAATTTCTGAAAATCTCGATCAATTTCCTGTATGTTCAGATAAAGCCGTTGCACAATTTCAATCTGGTGACTGGTACTTTTGGAAAGGGTTTGGACCGTTTTATTCAGAATGGATTGACTGCTGCTGATACGAGCATGATTCTGCTGAATCCAGCCATTTTCTTGCGATGACAAACGGATTTGCAGGTAGCCCGCATGCTGTTGCAGAATATCAAATTTTTGATTTTGATCGATGTGATCAATCCAGGAGGTAGTGTCATGCCTCGAAGCATATACAGGGGTGCCATCCTTGATGATCTGTGCCTGTACGGAGACCGATTTATTTTGACCTGTTTCCGAAAGAATCTCCTGACCAACTTGAATTAAAACCAATAGACTTCGCTTGGCTTTCCTAGTGAGCTCAGTTAGAGATTTCTCCTCCTCACTGACAGGTTTTGTAGACGATGTTCCGTGAACTGGTTGTGCTGTGGCCCAAAACATAGTATGAGTCAAAATTACTATTAGGATTGCCGGTATATGGTTTTTCATGATGCTCTTGCTTTGCTGTTTTTAAACCTATATCCGGCGATGTCGAAAAGGTTATCATCAGAAATTTCTTTTTTGGTTTATTTTTTTGAAATACAAGAACATGTCATCCTTAGAGGTCATGCGTGAATGATCGGAATTGATTATTTGGCCATAGGTTGTATGGAGATTTTACTCGATGTTATCGGTTAGACCAGGTGGTAAGTTTCGCATGCGGAAAACGCTATCTGAGACCTAAGACCTGTCATTGCAAAGGATTGGGAAATTGGAATATCCTTCCAGCTCTGTTTTAAGATAAAGAATGGCAATGGTATGTACTGCGTTCTTGTGCTCTGAGATATGGTGCTTTAGTTCGCGCTATGTTTATTTCAACGCTTCTCTTTAATATACCGCATCACATTGATAAAGGTATCAGTCCAGATATGACTTCGATTTTCTTTTAAATAGGCAAGCAATTCATTATGTGCCTCTGTTGATACATTTAAATAACCCCCACCGACACTATGAAACATAAAAACGGCTATCGTACCCTTTTCCTGAGCTGCTTTTACAT
>JABDLW010000370.1 GCA_013001805.1 Saprospiraceae bacterium
GCTCCAGGATGGTTTCACCGCCTGCAAGCAAATCAATATCTCCCCGGCGATATCGCGATACAATAGCGGAAAACTTCTCTTGCAAATTTAGCGCTGCTAACTTTTGACCTGCCACTTTGGGATTAGAGACAAAGATGCGGGCAGTTTCAAATGCCGGATCTCCACTGATCAGCTCCTCCGGTGCCTCTTCTCCCAATTGTTCGATAATCCGGTTAACCTCGTCACGGTTACCCACCAGTTTTATAACATCGCCTAACTGAAATTTCAGGTCCCAAGAGCTTAACATCACCTGGTCGTTTCGAAGTACCCGGCCAAATACTACTTCCCACTGATATTCCCGTAATAAATCGCGTAGCGCTCGATTAATGATATCTGCAGAAGTAATTCGAATGGCCGTATTTTTCATATTCTGGTCAATAGGATAGAATTTTCTGAGCGCCTCTTCCTCCTTCCTGTAATTGATTCTCAGCACTCTTTCCACAAAAGCGACTGCCATCATAACGCCCAGCACGCCCATCGGATAACTTAAAGAATAACCTACCACAGCTTGCTCGGAGAGGGTTCCCGCTGATTCAACAGCTCTGTGAGATAAAATATCCAGGAGTCCTGCCAGCGCAGCAGTATTTGTTGTTACTCCGGCAAAGAGACCGGCGGTGGTAGAAGCCTCAAAATTGAAGAGGTAATGTAAGGCCACGGTAATTCCTGCGGAAACAGTCAGCATTAGGATGACAAATAGAACATCACGTAGACCATGCTGTCTTAGATTTCTAAAAAAGCCGGGTCCACTTTGTAAGCCAATCGTATAGACAAATATGGTAAGTCCCAGGAAGATGATAATCTCGGGAATATGAAGTGCCTGATCCACAGCACCTATTCCCAGTCCGACGAATAGAACAGCAGCCACTCCCAGGCCTGTCCCTTTGATACGGATGTTACCCACACCGTAGCCCAAAGCGGCTACCACAAACAGTAGTAAAAGAGGATTTTCTATGAAAGCTTCAATCATGCAATTCTATGCATTGTTTCGGCCGCAAAAGTAACTTTTTATGGCAGAGTAGTATTTCCAGTTTTTGGCAGAAATGTGAGATCTACCCCCGTCCTATGAAGGGCATCTTTGTCGCCATGATCGTCATAAATTGTACATTGACAGATAAAGGTAAAGAAGCCAAATAAAGGAATACTTCATTTAAGTGTTCCAGGTCAAACGTAGGCTCGATCTTGTTGCTACCATCGGCCTGCTTCACACCCGATTTCATTTTGCTCGCCATAGTAGATTCGACATTACCAATGTCAATTTGACCACAAGCAATATTGTACTTTCTACCATCTAACGAAGTAGAACGCGTGAGTCCGGTAATAGCATGTTTTGAACAGGTATAGGGAGCAGAGTCAGGTCGAGGCACTGCGGCAGAGATGGATCCATTGTTTATGATCCTTCCGCCTTGAGGATTTTGCGATTTCATGATCTTGAAAGCCTCCTGCGTGCATAGGAAAGCTCCGGTGAGATTGGTATCGATGACTGATCTCCATTGTGTATAGGTGATGTCTTCAAGAAGACCAGCTACATTCGTTCCGGCATTATTAAATAACAAATCTAACCGGTTGAATTCATGATGTGCCGTCTTAAAAACTTGGCTAACCTGATCAGCATCAGTTATATCAGCTGGTAACACCAAGGTATGGCCCTTCATTCCGGAAAGAGATGATGTCTCTTCCAATGTTTTTCTTGTACGACCTATTAACGCTAATTTGTAGCCGTTTTTCAGTAGGACGATACTTGCGGCCCGGCCAATACCGGATCCAGCTCCCGTAACGATTGCGTATTTGTTGTTTTCCATTTGGGATTAACTTTTCTTTTCTTAATCACTTCAGGTGTCTTCGTAAAGTGAGAGAAAATGTGCCCACGATGCGATAGTCAATACTAAAGGCCCAGATAAAATAAAAAAAGTAGCTTCACCACCATAGACAGCAGAGATGAAAAACACTAAAGTAGACTTTATTTGAGACTTGATTTCACGGTATTTCAAAATAGAATTAATTCCCCAACCCTGCTATTGACTCGTCTGAGGATAAAATTTGATCTAGTGTAGCAAACTGTAAATAAATATAGCACCTAACTTGTTCCTTCGCACCAATTCTTCATCATCAGAAGCCTTACGTAGCTTGGGCTACGAGCGGTTCTGCTTTTTTGTCTTGGCGCAAAATGACTACGTTATTTACTAAACTTACTTACAGTTTGCTACACTAGTCAGTCTGTATGGCTTCCACTCCGGAATGTTTGCTATATTTAATCAGGACATAATCGTTTTAAAATGCAACGACGTAACTTTATAAAACAAACTTCCTTATCTACCGCGGCGGTATTGACTACTAGACTTGCGGCATCGAACGATATGATTGAGGTTTTGAATCCTCAATGCAAGGTGCCATTAAACTTTATTATCGATGACAGTACAGCCTTAGTAAATTTGGCTTATTTTGGCATTCCTCAATTTAAGGAGGTTTTTCCCGATAAATATTTGCAAGACTGGCGGAAACTGCCCAGGGAGATTCCGGACAGCTTTGTTTTAGAGTTTTTAGAGTGGTGTGATTCGCGGGGTGTTAAGGGCAAGTATAGCATGGTGCCCTATCCTGCTTGCACCGGATGGTTAAACCGTTTTATCCCCGGATGGTCCAAAAAGGAATTGGAAGATAGCTTGAAGATTGTGCGGGATTATGCCCAACCGAATTGGGACATCCATAGTGAAATGATTAGCCATACACGGGTGATTGATATAAAAACTGGCATTCCGTTTCCGGATGCTACACCTGACTACATGGAGAACTGGGAGTGGAGCCAAACGAAAAGCGCAGATGAATTGGGTGAATATATCGCCTACTCACTAAAAATATTGAAGGATGCAGGCTTGCATTGTGATGGTGTCACTACCCCGGGTGGTTTTGGACATCGAAATATTCCCAATCTCGCCCGCGGTACCCAATATGCCGTGCGAGAGATTTATGGAGGACAAATCGCTCATTTTTTCCGTGATTTGATTACCGACAAGAATAAAAGCGTGGCACCACAGATTTTTCATGCCGAAGGTTTGGATGGTGATGATCCCAGTTGTTCGGTACACATCATCGGATGTACTGGAGACTGGTTTGGCGGTTGGGATGGGCTTACTCCTGGCAATGCCGATCGATTTATTACGGCTGATTTAAGTGAGGGAAGAATGGTAGATGTCATTGAATCTGGTGAGCCTGCCATTATGGTTTGTCACTGGCCAGGCATTTATTATAATGGGGACAAGCTAGGTTTTAATATTTTTAAAACCGTTGTCGATCGACTGCATCAAAAATATGATCATCTTAAATGGATGAAATTATGCGATATTTCGAGGTATTGGGCGGCGAAAGAACTAACTAAAATCACTGGGACCAGTGAGACAATTGATTTGCGAGCTCCCTTTGCCTGTGAGGAATTTACAGTGAAAACTTCATCGGCAATTAGTAATCCATCAATTCTTCAAAATGGCATTAAAAGATCCTTGAAAAGGGTAGGATCAAAGTCCCTATTAACTAAAAACACCTGGACCGAAGATGGGTCGGGAACGATTTTGTGTTTTGATTTAATAAAAGGGCATAATCAAATATTAAGTTGATTGTCTCTCCTTAAATCAATTTTAATAAATAAACTTGATCCCTAAACTTAAATGTGATTCCTTATTTATTCGCAGATCGCTACACTAATTGATACGAACCTGTTTGATACTTTGGAATCATTCTTCTAATTAATTTAGAGATTTTTAATTGGACAACGTGCTATGCTCCTGCCAAGAGATCTGCTGTAGGGTATCTCTATTTACCTCTGACTGTGGAAAAATTCATTAAGATGCAAGCCAAACAAGGCTGGAGGAAGGAATATAGCCGTAGCTATCTGACTGACCTGTCCGCCAAGACCAGCCAGGCAGGCGATCAACGAACTATGGCGAAGCATATTAATGAATAAATTTTCAAAGAAAATTGTTTTTACCATGAATAGGGTTGATAGAGGTACCCTATAATAACTCGCTGGCCAAATTTGCCAGAGCTGATCTCTCACCTTTTCTCAACTTGATATAAGCAAACAATGAATTACCTCGAAGTTTATCGATGATATAAGAGAGACCATTACTTTGTTCATCCATGTAGGGTGTGTCGATCTGGTGTATGTCGCCGGTGAAAATAATTTTCGTGCCTTCCCCGGCTCGGGTTATGATCGTTTTAATTTCATGGGGAGTTAAATTCTGTGCTTCATCAACAATAAATATGGAATTGGTGAGGCTCCTACCCCGTATGAAAGTGAGTGCGGTAACGGTCAAATATCCGCTTTTCTGTAACTCTTCAAGGATCTTCATTTTTTTCTCATGCGGACCGAAATGTGATTTAATAAAATTCAGGTTATCCCATATTGGCTGCATATAGGGAGATATTTTATCGTTTGCATCACCTGGCAGGAATCCTATACTTTGATTGCTAAGTGGGATGATGGGGCGTGACAGAATAATCTTTTGGTATTTACTTCTTTGTTCCAGCGCAGCAGCTAGTGCCAACAGAGTCTTACCAGTTCCTGCAATTCCTTGAAGCGCTACTAATTTGATATCCGGATTAAGGAGAGCATCGAGTGCGAAAGTCTGTTCGGAATTTCTCGGTTTAATACCGTATGCATATTTCTTGTCTACCCGTTCGACCATATCAGTCTGTGCGTTATATCTGACAAGCGCCGATTGCGAACAATTATTTAAGATGTAGTATCCATTGGAAATTTTAGCTGTCTGTAAAAGACCATCTTCAGCAATGGCTTTTTTTTGATATATATCTCTGATACATTCGGCATCCAAGTAATCTATGGTGGTGTATCCCTCCGAAATGTCTTCAATGTTCTTAACCTTACCGGTTTCATAGTCCTCAGACATTAAACCTAGCGCCTTGGCTTTGATTCGCAGGTTTATATCTTTAGTTACCAAAACCACTTTAGATTTAGTATGTGCATTTTTCAGTGATAGGGCTGCGTTGATGATTTTGTGATCGTTTTTGTCCTTTCCATAAACTACTTCAGCGTCGACTTCTTTTAGTCGGGCAGCCATAACAATTTTTAATCGACCATGTTCCGGACCCAGTTTGATCCACTGATTGAGTTTTTTCTCTTCCGATAGCCGGTCTAAGAACCGGATTACACTACGTGCTTCGAAGTTTTTTGTTTCATTGCCAATTTTGAAATTGTCAAGTTCCTCAAGAACAGTGATGGGTATAGCGATATCGTTATCATCGAAATTGGTGATCGCATTGTGGTCAAATAAGAGGACCGAGGTATCCAGAACATATAATTTTGGCATGTGTATTTATAACTTTTATATGTTAATATTAACAAATTATTTTATATGTTTCGCAGCTTAGTGCAGCCAGATTGTGCTTTTATTCACTAGTTGAAGGACAGATTCAATGGTGGGAAGCCACATTTATGCACGCATTCTACCATTGGCAAGACAGGGCAGCTGAATAACGGTTAGATGCAATGATGGTGGGCTACCTGGGCGTTTGCTCTAAGTAAGGATCAAAGCCCTAGTCGGTGCTCTGATGAGCTGCGGATCAAATTTATTTGCGGTGGCATAACGGGTAGATGTAATGATAGCAGGCTATCTGGGCGTTTGCTTTCGGCAGTATTCAAGGCTATAACCGGTCTTCTGTAGATTAAATCGAAGTTTTTTATAATTGAGTAACGGTTAGATGTAATGGTGACAGGCTATCTGGGCGTTTGCTTTCAATTAGTATTTAAGCTTCAGCCGAACCTGTATAGGTTGAGATCCAAGTTTTTTACAGTGACGTAACGGTTAGATGCAGTGATAGTGGGCTACCTGGGGGTTTGCCCTCACTAAGGATCAAAGCCCCAGCCAGTGATTTGGTGGATTGAGGATTTGGTTTTTTTACAATGGCATAACGGTTAGATGCAATGATGATGGGCTATCTGGGCATTTTATCTTAGTAGAATTCAAGGCCACATTCGATCTTATGTAGATTAGCAGCCAAGATTATTATAGGATGGACAACGGTTATATGCAGTAGTGACAGGCTATCTGGGCATTTGCTCTCAGTAGAGATCGAAGCCCCAGCCGGTGATCTGGTGTGTTGAGATCCAAGTTTATTTACGGTGGCGTAACGGTTAGATGCAATGATGATGGGCTACCTGGGCGGTTACAATCAGTAAGGATCAAAGCCCCAGCCAGTGATTTGGTGGATTGAGATCTAAGATTATTTACGGTGGCGTAACGGTTAGATGCAATGATAGTGGGCTACCTGGGGGTTTGCTCTCACTAAGGATCAAAGCTCTAGTCGGTACTCTGGTGGGCTGGGGATCAAGTTTATTTAAAGTGGAATAACGGTTAGATGCAATGATAATGGGCTATCTGGGCGTTTGAGCTTAGCAAGAATCAAGGCCCGAGCTGGTGCTGTTCGGGTGGATATCCAAGTTTATTTGCGGTGGTATAACGGTGAGATGCAATGATAGCGGGCTATCTGGGTGGTTGCTTTCGGCAGTATTCAAGGCGATAACCGATCTTCTGTGGATTAAGTCGAAGTTTCTATAATTGAGTAACGGTTAGATGTAATGGTGACAGGGTATCTGGGCGTTTGCTTTCAATAAGTATTTAAGCTTCAGCCGAACCTGTATAGGTTGAGATCCAAGAGTATTTAAGGTGGTATAACGGTTAGATGTAATGGTGACAGGCTCTCTGGCTTGCTACCATTTGATATCTCGGGATCCAATACCAATATTCTTCCATCCTTCCATGCCTGTAGTATTATTAAACAGATTGCAGCCAGTCTCTGAGGATTACACTTGTTTCCTATAGTCTTTAAAATTTTTGAATTATCTTCCCAACAAGACTATTTCGATCTATGAGCTTGCCCGGACCCATCTTATATTGCCCTATTTGCGGACAAAAGATTTATGGCCGTGCGGACAAAGTATTCTGTTCACAAAGGTGTAAGAGCAGCTACCATAAAAGCAGGAAATCACAGCGCAGTACTTTTTCCTATCCTATTGATAAAATAATCCACCGCAATTGGGTGATCCTCGAGGAAATCTATGAGACTATTGGGAAGAAAAAATTTTTTGTAACTAAGGCAGAGTTGAATAAAGCCGGTTTTCATACCCGGTATTTTACAACAATGCAAAAGAATTCAAAAGGGAAAATCTACTTCTATGTTTATAATTACGGCTGGATGGATTTCAGTGAATCGGACATCATGATCATAAGGCTATCCAAGGCCAAGTAGCTTGTTCCGGTAGTATTTACTGTTCTACGATTAGTGATAATCTATCTTCACCATGTCCTGATTTTTCATTCGGTTCAAATCAAAGGCTCAAGTTTCATTTCCTATCTTTGCCATTCACCTAAAGATTTCTCTATATGATTCGAATATTCTTTGCATCTATTGTTAGTATGGCCTTGGCCATATCATGTGCCTCGCAGGGAGAATCTGATGCCCAGGACGCAAATAAAGAACGAGTGACCATGACTCCAGGTAACTACAAGGCAGTGGTCAATATGGAAAAAATGGCCGACGATGTCAAAGCATTTTCCATGACATCTGAGATTACATTCGGTTTTGAGGCCGATCAAACTTTCATATATCAGGTTTTTGCTATGGGAAAGGAAAACAATGACATTGGTCGTTGGGAAGTGCGGGGTGATAGTCTTTATATTTTCTCACTACAAAGGGGTCCTGACTCAGCTTTTAAACTAATCAAAACTGCAGATGACCGCTACGAAATTATTGGCCCAAATCATTTTATCCTTACCCGAAAGGAAGAAATAACGCCGATTAAGGAATGACATTCATATTTGAATAAACGCAAATGAAATACCTACATTTTATTCTTGTCTTTCTTGTGGTTGAGCTTAATGCTCAAGATGGGACCTTATCGACTAAATTCGAGCCGCTGGATGTTTTCGATCTTGAGTATGTTTCAGATCCCCAGATTTCTCCCGATGGTCAGCAAATTGTCTACGTTCGAAATTATAAGGACATCATGCATGATGCCAATCGATCTAACCTTTGGATCATCGACCGGAGTGGCGGAAACAACCGCGCACTAACTACCGGCCCCGAGGCCGATCATTCGCCGGTGTGGTCACCTGACGGCACTCAAATTGCTTTCCGGTCCTCCAGAGGTGGTTTGACACAAATTTTTGTGATCAATATTGAATCTTCAAATATTCAGCAGCTTACCCAAGCACCAAAATCTCCGGGGCGTCCCTTCTGGTCTCCTGATGGCACCTGGATTGCATTTTCGATGAATGTACCTTTTGAAGAAAAACCCTTTGTGACCTTGCCGGCCAAACCAAAAGGTGCCAATTGGAACGAAGGCCCTAAAGTCATTTCAAAATTAAAATACCGAAACGATGGTTCGGGTTATGCCGATAATGAATACAGTCAAATATTCTTATTGCCAGCTGAAGGGGGATCTCCGGTACAGCTCACTGTTGGACCCTATGATCATGCCGGTCGGCTGACCTGGTCCGGCGATGGCCAACGCATTTTCTATTCAGCTAATAAACATGAAGACCGCGACTTAAATGGGGCTAACTCGGAAATCTTTGTTATAGATCTCAGCACCAGATCAAGCCGGGTGCTCACCGATCGCTCTGGTCCTGATATGCATCCTTTGATCTCGCCAGATGGTAAGAAAATTGCCTATTTGGGTCGGGATGAACACTATCAGGGATACCAGCTGACCAGACTATACATCATGAATACGGATGGAAGTCTATCGCAATGTATCTCCTGCAATTTTGATCGCGACGTAGATGACATGCTCTGGAGCAATGATGGAGGGTCACTTTTCATACAGTTTGATGATAAAGGAAATACAAAAATTGCCCGTATCTCCTTAGATGGAACCGTTGAAAATTTGGTAAACGATTTGGGTGGGATGTCCCTGGGGAGGCCTTATAGTGCGGCAAGTTTTACTGTCTCTAATCAGGGCCAATTGGCTTTTACTTATAGTTCACCCAATCATCCCGCTGATCTGGCAACCGCCACGGGAGCAGAAGATATGCTACGGCTTTCGGACCTTAACCGGGATCTGTTTCGCTATAAAGAATTGGGGGAAGTAGAAGAAATATGGTTTAAATCCTCCTATGATCAACAGGAAATCCAGGGCTGGATTTGCAATCCAGTTGATTTTGATCCGTCAAAAAAATATCCCTTGATTTTGGAAATACACGGCGGCCCATTTGCAAACTACGGAGATCGCTTTTCCGCTGAAATCCAACTTTTTGCCGCTGCAGGTTACGTGGTTCTTTATACGAATCCACGTGGCAGTACCAGTTATGGAGAGAAATTCGGAAATTTAATTCACCATAATTACCCTGGGCAAGATTATGATGATCTCATGTCTGGTGTAGATGCAGTAATTGAAAAAGGTTACATCGATCCGGGACGCCTTTATGTAACCGGAGGTAGTGGGGGAGGTGTGCTCACGAGTTGGATTGTTGGTAAAACCGACCGCTTTAAAGCGGCAGTAGTTGCCAAGCCAGTCATTAATTGGTACAGTTTCGTGTTATACGCTGATGGACCTGGATTTTTTTATAAATATTGGTTTCCCGGAAAACCCTGGGATCATATGGAACATTATATGAAGCGGTCACCGATTTCACTGGTGGGAAATGTAACAACTCCTACTATGTTATTGACCGGCGAATCTGATTTTCGTACACCGATTGCTGAGACCGAGCAATATTATAGTGCATTGAAAATTAATGGAGTTGAGACAATGATGGTGCGCATACCTAATGCAGGACATGGTATTGCAAATCAGCCAAGTAATTTAATCGCTAAAGTTCAATATATATTGGGCTGGTTTGAAAAGTACAAATAAGAATTTATTCGGATGTAGATATTTTACTGAATTTTTAGCTGTGATAAGGTCTTGGGCAGCGATTTATAGTTCTTTCTTATTTCCGGTAATATTCTAAAACATGCCATTTTTATCTCATTTATGGTCGCTTCCATTTGAAGTCATCAGATTAAATAATTCGAGCCCCTTAACAAACCAGCAGAAATAATGAATATTCGTCCACGCCGAAACAGAAAGAGTGAGGCTATCAGAAATCTCGTTCAAGAAACACATCTAAGTGTTGAGCAATTAGTTTATCCATTGTTTTTAGTCGATGGAAAAAATATTAGAGCCGAAGTTCCCTCGTTACCGGGCAACTATCGTCTTTCAATTGATGAGGCTATGCGGACCATTGGGCAGTGTGTCTCAAAAAATCTAATGAATTTTATTCTATTTCCATCTGTCCATGAGAAACTTAAAGACAAGGAGGCAACTTATGGGTCGCACGCAGAAAATTTCTATCTCAAAATCGCCAGCGAAATAAAAGCAGCGTTTCCTGAGACTACCTTAATTAGTGATGTCGCTATGGACCCTTACAGTTCAGATGGACATGACGGATTGGTAATCGACGGTAAGATTGACAATGATAAAACACTGCCAATTTTGGGTAAAATGGCAGTCGCTCAAGCACAGGCAGGTTTTGATATTTTAGGTCCTTCTGATATGATGGACGGTAGAGTAGGCGTGATCAGGATGGCGTTGGATAAAGCTGGTTTCTCCAATACAAGCATTATGAGTTACACCGCCAAATATGCCAGTGCCTTTTACGGCCCTTTTCGGGATGCGTTGGAATCGGCTCCTAAAGCGGGAGATAAAAAGACCTATCAGATGAATCCCGCAAACAAGCGTGAGGCATTAATTGAAGCAGCATTGGACAGTGCTGAAGGTGCAGATTATCTCATGGTAAAACCAGCACTTAACTACTTGGATGTCATTCACCTGATAAAGGAAAACACGAATCTTCCTGTCGCAGCCTATCATGTTAGTGGGGAGTGCGCTATGCTAATGGCCGCTTGTAAGAATGGTTGGTTGAATTATGACTATGCCATGCCGGAGACTTTATTGTGTATTAAGCGGGCTGGGGCCGATATCATTATTAGTTATTTTGCCAAAGATTTTGCGGATATGTTGGCGTAATTCAATCTCCTGTCTTTATTTCTCTTCAAAATATCCTCAGATTCGGCTCCTATATTAATGGCTTAATCAAAATTATGCTATTATGAGAACCTATCTAATTGCTTTATTGGTATTATTTGGCTTTTCTTCGGTCAGCGCACAAAAGAGTTGGTCGATTGATAAAGCTCATTCAAAAATAGGCTTCACAGTAACACACATGACCATTGCCGAAGTGGATGGACAATTTACTGACTATGAGGCTTCCATTAGCAGCAAATCCGACGATTTTGCTAATAGTGATGTTTCCTTTTCTGCAAAAGCAGGCTCCATCGAAACAGGGAATGATCGAAGAGATGGCCATCTCAAGTCTGACGATTTTTTCAGCGCAGAAACATATCCCGAAATTAAGTTTGAAGGTAAAATCATCAAAGAAGGCGACGATTATTTCCTGGAAGGCGACCTTACCATTAAAGAAACTACTAAACGAATAAAATGGGCTGTTGATTATCGGGGACAGGTTTCCGGTCAGAAAGGCGCGAAGGCCGGATTTAAAATCGAAGGTTCTATTGACCGCTTTGATTATGACGTTAAGTGGGATAAAACCCTCGATACGGGCGGTCTGGTCGTTGGCGAGGAAGTGCAAATTATTTGTAAGATCGAGTTAAATGAAGTACAAGCTTAAATTTTCAGGTCGCATCAACGCAATTTTAGGATACTGCTCTTTATGGCTTCGATTCACCTCGATGGTAAAATGGGAAATGCATTAAATTAATTTCTAAGAAGGCCTTATTGATG
>JABDLW010000392.1 GCA_013001805.1 Saprospiraceae bacterium
GTGGTTTTATCTGCACCTCCTTTCTCGGCTTAATTGATCCGGTAGCCACTGTCTTCTTAATGATTTCCTGATAGACGGGGGATTCAAATTCATAGACCACGGGATCTGTTTTACTCTGCTGATAAAAATAATATCCTAAAGCGATTGATAGTATAGCCAATAGCACGATGCCTCCGATTAAGCAACCTTTTTTCATTTCTTCAATAGTTTATTCATCTTTTAAAGCAATTACCGGGTTTACATTCGCCGCCTGTAAGGCTGGAACCAATCCGGTCAGTGCTCCCGCGATAATTAAAATAAATAACGCGGCAATACCGACTTTAAAATCAATCTCCGGATTAGCGAAAAATTCTCCACCCACTCCTACCGCCTGATTTAATGCAGCAATAATTCCAGTGCTGAGTAACAAGCCAAAATATCCGGCCAGGGTCGTAATAAAAACAGATTCAAGTAAGATCATGCTTACGATGGATCCGGGAGTGGCACCCATCGATTTTCTTATTCCTATTTCCTTGGTACGTTCCTTAACAATAATTAACATAATGTTGCCAACACCGATTATTCCGGCGAGCAAACTACCAATCCCAACAATCCAAATAATAAATCTGATACCAAAAAAAAGGCCCTGAACCTCGGCAAACTCCTTCTCCAGATTAAATGAGCGGATGCCCTGGTCATCGTCCGGATGTATCTTATGACGGGTACGTAATAGGGCTTTTAGTGGTCCTTCCAGAGCACTTACTTTTACATCTTGCCTGGCCGTACAAATAAACCAACCTATTCTACCCATATTGTTGGTCACTTGCTGGGCAGTGGTCATCGGCATCATAATGGTTTTTTCGTCATCAGCCTGATCCTGACCACCGCGGCTTGATTGACAGATTCCCACTACTTTGTATTCGATACCGGAAATGCGCAGATATTGACCAATCACTTTTTCCTCCTTTGCAAAAAGGAGATCACGCACATATTTGCCAATGACAATAACCTTCCGGCGCTCCAGCATATCCAATGGATTAATAAACCGGCCATCAATAATTTTAAATGCTTCAATATTTATAAAGTCGGGTGATTCTCCCCGCACGTCGAAACTGCCACTTTTGTTGTCCCTGGCTATTTCTCCCGACATCACAAAAATCCGGGGGGCCATATATTCGATTTGGTGTGCGAAATTGGATTTGATTGCCTGGATATCCGCTTCGGTAAGTCGCACTCTTCTTCCCGACTGCAATCCGGCGTATGGCAGGGAAGTGTTTTGTGTCCAGACATACAAAGCATTAGTGGCCCGGCTGCCAAAATTAGTCATTACTCCATTTTCCAAACCCTTGCCACTTCCCATTAAGAAAACCAACATAAAAATTCCCCAAAAAACACCCAGTGCTGTGAGAAAAGTACGTGTCTTATGTTTTCTTATCGTACCAAATATTTCCTGCCATTTATCGTAATCAAACATATACGTATGACGAATTTAGAATGGCGAATCAAGGTGCTGATCGACGAAAGGAGCGTCTCGATGAAGACGTTCTTTAATCATGATAATCTTTCTCACAATATCTCAGATTTAATTGTCTTGGCATAGAACTTAATGACTAGCTTTTCATAGCTACTACGGGATTTATTCTTGATGCTTTTAAGGCAGGGAGTAATCCGGCAATGGCACCGCTCACTACCAGGATGACCATCGCCAACACTACGACACCAAAATTCACTTGAGGGTCCCGGAAAAATTCGTTTTCTAATTCATATTTTAGCATGAGGGCATTAATTCCGTAAATAATTCCGAAACCCACCAGCAAACCCATATATCCTGCGATTGACGTAATAAATATGGATTCCTGCAAAATCATGGATACGATCGAACCGGGTGTGGCACCAAGGGCTTTACGTATACCGATTTCTCTTGTCCGGTCTTTCACAATAATTAGCATAATATTGCTGACGCCAATGACTCCGGCAATAATACTACCAATGCCAACAAACCAGATAAATCCTTTAATAAATCCAATGACGGTTCGAAACTGACGATAATTCTCGAGATCGTTATTAATATAAATTGCCTGATCATCCTTAATATCAAATTTGTGCTTATCTGCCAACAACTGCGTTACTCTACCTTCAATCGCCTTTGATTCCTTAAAGGTCGCATCACCCACGGTCATCATTAATTGATGCAAACGATCATTGCCAGTAAAAAGCTTTTGGCAAGTCGTAATTGGGACGTAAAGTACCCTGGTTTCATTTTCCCGTTGATCAGTATATTCGCCGACGACCGTGTATTGAATGCCCCCAATGACAACTGGTTCTCCAATTATTGTTTTAATGTTTTCAGGAAATAGGGCTTTTTTTACCACATCTCCAATCAGACAAACCTTTCTAGCTTCCTGTATATCTTTTTCATTGATGTATCTTCCCTCCACCATCTGGGTGTTTTCGAGCACCTGGTGATCCGGATGTACACCGGTGACCCGGTAGGACAGACTTTTTTGCTTATAGCTGATTACGATATCACCGGATAAGTAATATCGACCGCTCAAATGATCCACTTCATCTATTTCACGATCAATGCGATTAAAATCATCATTGGTAAATTGAATACGCCGGCCAATTGGTAAACCCTGATACGGCATGGAGGTCCTCCCCCGAAAAATCCAAATACTGTTAACCGCGTCATCCTGGAAATTGTATTCAGCACTGTTTTCCAGCCCGCTTCCGGCACCTACTAATATGATCAGCATTAGTATACCCCAAAAGACACTGAGCGCAGTGAGGAAAGTACGAAGCTTATGGCGACGTATAGATGAAAATATTTCCGACCATTTATCAAGATCGAACATAACTTTCTTCTATTTTTCCATCTTTCATTCGAATCACTCGTTTGGTCATATTGGCGATATCATTTTCGTGTGTAACTATGATAACGGTGATACCTTCCTCATTCACGCGACGGAATATATCCATGACCTCATAAGAAGTTTTAGAATCCAACGCCCCGGTTGGCTCATCAGCTAGAATAATTCGAGGATGATTGGCCAGTGATCTCGCAATGGCAACGCGCTGTTGCTGGCCTCCAGAAAGTTGATTTGGCAGATGGTCAGCCCAGGGCTTCAGGCCCACTTTGTCAAGGTAGTCCATAGCAATCTCTTGTCGTTCCTTGCGTGGCACCTTGCGATAATAAAGCGGCAGGGCCACGTTTTCCCATGCCGTTTTAAAATTCAGCAGATTAAATGATTGAAAGACAAAACCGATCATTTCATTGCGGTAAAAGGCTGCTTGCCGTTGGGTCAATTCCCGGATCAACTTGCCATCCAGAAAATACTCCCCTGCGTCATATTCATCCAAAATGCCCAGGATATTAAGCAAGGTACTCTTGCCCGAACCTGAAGAACCCATGATCGATACGAGTTCTCGTTTTTCTATACTTAGGTCAATTCCCTTTAGCACCTGAAGCCTGGTCGAACCCGTTTCGTAGGCTTTGTAGAGATTCTTCACTTGGATCATATCAGAAATAATCTTGACATAAAGAACCACATCTCGAGAAGAACATCCTACTAGTATAGACCAGCACAGTGGATCAGTCTACCAACGAAAGATGCGTTCCTTTGGGTTTAGACGGGAGGTAAACAGAAAAGTTGCGCGGGAAAGATTATGGTGATCAGCCTCACTGGATGGCAACTCCCTGTGAGTCAAAAAGAAATCGCATAATACTTATATTGGTGCCGGTTTAGATGATACCGTAGTATGTTGGTAAATTTCAAAAGCGATACCGTTACAAAACCCAGCCAGGCCATGCTGTCCTACATGCTGTCAGCTCCGGTGGGCGATGATGTTTTTGGTGAAGATCCCACGGTCAATGCCCTTCAGGATAAAACTGCTATAATGTTTGGCCACGAGGATGCTCTCTTTTGTCCCTCTGGCACCATGACGAATCAAATTGCAGTGCAACTGCACACTACTCCGCTTGCGGAAATAATTTGTGAGGAAGATGCCCACATATACCAATATGAAACCGGGGGCTATGCTTATAATGCCCGTTGTGCCATTAATTTGGTCAAAGGCAGGTTCGGTAAAATGCAGGCCGGCCAGGTGCAGGCGGCCATCAAACAGGAGTACGATTGGTTACCGCTGACGAAAATGGTTTCTATTGAAAACAGCTGCAATCGAGGCGGTGGAACATATTATTCTATTGACGAAGCGGCGGAGATCCGAAATGTCTGTCGGGACAACCAGCTCGCCTTCCACCTGGATGGTGCACGTCTCTTTAACGTCCTGGTAGAAACCGGTGATAAGCCCGAAATATGGGGTGCACTATTTGACACGATTTCGATTTGTCTGTCCAAGGGACTGGGGGCACCGGTGGGATCATTATTAATTGGCAGTAAGAGTCAGATTGCCCGGGCACGCCGATTCCGGAAAGTCATGGGAGGAGGTATGCGGCAGGCCGGGATCTTGGCAGCTGCAGGTATTTTTGCCTTGGATCATCACATAGACCGGCTTAAGGTTGATAACAACCGGGCAAAAATGATAGGTGCAGAACTCATCAATAAAGGCTTTGTTAAAAATGTTCGCCCGGTGATGACAAACATTGTAATCTGCGATTTGGTGGAAGAATATCCTGTACAAAAATTTATAGCTGATCTTGACGCAAAAAATATTCAGGTAGTACAGATGGGGCCACAGGCAGTCCGATTTGTAACTCATCTGGATCTAAATGATGCGATGATAGATTATGCACTGGCTGAAATCAGGAAAATGTAATGAATGTAGAATGACGAATTTGGGAATGACGCGTTTTCAACTAATTTCCAATCTACGTCACACATATCCTTTTCATCGAGATACTTCTTTCGATCGATCCCGATCTTCGATTCGAATCATTCGTCTACTGACGCTCCTTTCGTCGGTCAGCACCTTCATTCGTCATTCGTCATTCGAATCATTCGTTATTCATTAGTCTCCCAGCCCCTTCTTGAAAGCATAGAAGTACTCACCTTCATATTGCGGGTAAAATCCTCCAAGTTCGACAATATCGGCCTCGACATCTTTTATTTTCTCCAGTGTCTCCCCTACATCCTGGACTTTCAACCCATTGACTGAGGTGATAATGAAATCCAGCTCCATATTTGTTTCCTCGATTTTGCTTTCGCGGTAAATACTATTCACCTTAGCACCTCCTTGTCCAAATTTAGCAATTTCGGTGTCATTTAAGTCTTTTAGTTCAAATCCAATCTCGACCATCATTGGGTCTAACTTACGAATGATCTTTTGTTGCAAAACCACGGTCGATTTACGCTTGGCACCATCCCGTAAAAATTCTATAGATAATTTATCTCCTGGCCGGTTTCGGGCGATCATCTCCTGCAATTCAGGAAAAGTGCGGGTATCTGACCCATTTAAACTCAGGATCACATCTCCACTCTCCAGGCCGGCTTCTTTTGCCGCACTGTTGGGATTTACATAATCTACATACACTCCGTTTACTTCATCCAGCCCCATCTTCTTAGCCAGTTCATCTGTCATGTTCTTGATACTGACACCAAGCAGGCCGCGACGTATTTCGCCAAATTCCTGTAGATCGGCAATAACTTTCTGTGCTAGATTAGAAGGAATGGCAAACGAGTAGCCCTCATATTTACCTGACTGGGTGATGATAGCAGCATTTATCCCGATCAACTCACCATTGGTATTGACCAATGCGCCACCACTATTGCCCTGATTGACGACAGCATCAGTTTGGATAAAAGATTCAACGCTGGATTCATTTTCCAGGATGCTGATATTTCGCGCTTTGGCACTGACGATACCAGCCGTCACCGTTGATTCGAGACGGAAGGGATTTCCTATCGCAAGTACCCACTCACCCACCTGTAGCGAATCTGAGTTACCAAATTCAACAAATGGCAGGTTTTGCGCTTCGATTTTCAGCAATGCGATGTCCGTCGAAGGATCGCTCCCCACTAATTGTGCCTGATATTCCCGTTTATCATCCAGGGTCAGGTGAATTTCTGAGCCATCATTGACCACGTGATGATTTGTCACAATATAACCGTCAGGAGAAATGATCACCCCGCTACCGGAAGAAGCCGTATACCGGTAATTCCAGTATCCCTTCTTGTTGGCATGTAAGGTCCTGATAAATACAACTGCGGGGGTTGCATGTTGTGCTGCCGACACAAAATCTGTGGGACTGGATGCAATAAAACTTCGCTGTCTGCTGCCACTAAAAAGCTCATCGTGAATACTCGTCTTCTGAACATGAACCGGTTCTCTGATGATAATCTTCTCGGGAGAGTCGAGATACTTGAAAAATCCGATGGTCAAAAGCGAGCTAAAAATAGATACGAAGATCAATAACGCGACGTTTTTCATAAAGCCTAGCTTTTTAGTGTGTCTATCCTTAAATTACATTGTATTGGTCAACGAACAAATATGATTTCGCTATTTAACGAAAAAATAACGACAAACCTATACATCTGGTAAAGCAATGACAGTGCCAGAACAAAAAAATGAAAGTTGCGGCTGCATTTCCAATTACTTGACCCAACGCTTACTCTTGATT
>JABDLW010000416.1 GCA_013001805.1 Saprospiraceae bacterium
CACCACCGCCGCCGCCACCGCCGCCGGAGAAGCCGCCACCACCACTGCCACTTCCACTTTGAGTGGGCTGGGTAGTCGCACCGCTGACGCTCTTTTCAAAACTTCTTCCAAAATGACTGGAGAAGTAAACCGGGTTGCTGCTATTATGCCAATTAGGTTGGTATTGGGCCTTTTCTAAGATGGATTTAAATTTATCCGACCACTTATGTTCTACACCTAAGCTAAAGGCATAGGGTAGGATTTTTTCAAAATGCTCTGGTGTCATGTCAGGAGGATTCAATAAATTTAATCGATCCTTCTCAGTCATTTCCAAATACATTTTAAACCCCCTGATCTTGGATCTTAAATCCAACTTTTCTATCGTCGGTTTTCTAATTAAATAACCGTATAGAATATTTCCAACGATGGCCACCAAGATAAAACCGCCAAGCATGACGATATTGATCCCTTCTGCATAAGCACTTCTCATGAGAAAGACAATTGCTAACGCTCCCACAGCGATCGTGACTAATATGGGAAGCCATAATAACCGGGTATTGTTCCCTTCATTGATGAAGTCACTATGCTGAACCGAAAGATTAGCTCCATGATTAGAGTAGGCACTTGCAATTTTAGAATCGTATTCTCCGGTGATACTGACTCTGTCATTATACATAAATAACGATTCCATTAAGGTTTTTTCTTCCCGCGAAAGCCCCTCATCGGCATTTTTTAATTTTATTAGATCGAAATACTTCTTATCCTTAAAGAATCCCTCATCCACCATTTCCTCGATTCTGATATAACCCTCAATAGCCAGGTGAATGATAGATGCCGTAAAGCTCTTCGACTGATGTTTGCCCTTCAAAATATAATTGGTGGAGGCCGCAGAAAGATTGTCCGGAGCATCCCACTGGGGGTAAACAGAAGGTGTAGGAGGATCCTGGCCATATTTAAACCAGGTAGAAATATAATAGGGAAACAAGAAACCCAGTCCCAGCAAAATAACGATCAGCGTGCCAAATCGATCGATAATTCCAGGTGGATCAATATACCCCTTTTCAAAGCCTACAGCAATTGTAAACCCTTCCCGGGGTTGCAGCGGTCTGGTCACATCGTAAAGCAGAAATCCTTGTTCTTCCGTTACTGTAAAATCCTGCCCCTGATCGCCCTGACGGCCTACATACGCAGCCTTTTGCACGATATCCGCTCCTTCCGGCAATCGAAGACTGGCAGTTGCCTTTTCAACTTTAAAGCTGACATCATTGCCGATTGCATTCCAATAAATTTCATCATAATTATCGTAGAAGCCGATTTGATGGGGCACTTTATATTTGATTTTATACCGGTAAGTGCCTGGTGTTAGAAAGACCTCCCGTCGACCGATATATAAAATCTGGTCACCTGAAGATTCTAATCTATATGGTTCCGGCTGGCCATCTTTCTCTACTTCGATGATCCGGTACTTCATCGAAACTTTCTGATCGTTTAAATATCTCGACGAAGGCAGAGATCTTGTAATTCCTCTTTTTATTTGATTACCGGCAGCATACACTTCTATAAATTCTGTGACGGTAATTGAGCGATCCTTATGGACCTCAATCTGGGTATCATAGTTCAGAATTCTTTCCTCCTGGGAAAAACCGAAGAATGGAAGTACTAAAAACAGAAATGAGTAAACCAGCCACTTTGGGTTCATTCTTAAAATTTTACTTCAGGATTCGCACGCTCTGTTTCAACTTCAATTTCAAAAAATTCACCCAGTTCAAAATTACCGATACCGGCAACTATATTACTTGGGAATGACTCGACGGCAATATTGTTGTCCCGTACAGTTGCATTATAATAGCGTCGTGCCTTTTCAATATCTCCTTCAATAGACGATAACTCATTTTGTAATTGGAGAAAATTTGTATTCGCCTTCAAATCAGGATATGCTTCACTCAAAGCGAACACATTCGCTAGGGCCGAATTCAAATTTTTCTCTGCACTTGTCTGAGCCTTTACCCCTTCTGCATTCAATGCAGAATTACGTGCCTGGATGACTTGATTCAGGGTCTCTTTCTCATGGGTAGCATAGCCTTTCACCGTCTCAACTAAATTTGGGATCAGATTGTATCTTTTCTTCAATTGGACGTCTATCCCACTCCATCCTTCTTCCATCATTGAGCGCTTGCGCACCAATTTATTATAGATACCAACAAAATAAAAAAGAACCACGGCCGCGATTCCCAGTAAAATCAATAGTGTAGTCATTGTCATAGATTTGTTAGGTCACAATTTACGATTCTTCTCATCCCATTACCAGCAAATTCGCAAAGTCATAGACCGACCAAGAAATAAGATCGACTAATTTTCAAAAATTGCTTGTCCATTGATAAAATCTACCCTTCTATTGACCAAATCCCCAGGTTGATCGAGCCAATCAGCCGGGAATATAGATCTGGGTATTGTGATATCAAAATCAGGTCTTACTGTTTCCATCAATGCAACTGAATTCAACATCAAATTGGCTTCGGATTCTGATGTTGCACGGTCTATCAAATTTATTACCTCATCTTGTGATACATCCTGGCCGCTCAACACTAAAAATTCAAAGGCACGCATCCTGTTTATCGGTTCAGGGTCCGAAATCGACAACTTTCGGGCATGATCATAAAAGGAGGCGGCTTTTTGCTCAAAGGAACTGCATACAATGAGCCCCCAATACCGGGACCAGGGATTTTCTGAAGATAAGGCCTCCTGAATTCCAGAAGAGGCTTCCTCGATGCTCAGAAGAGTTAAGTCTGCAATAGCCAAATACTGAGTAATATCCTCTTTATGTCCTTGTCCAAATTCAACAGGATTATCTATTCCTTTCTTTATAAAATACGGCTCGGGAATAAAGCTCAGATCCGGCATTGAAGCTACCTGGTCATGCAGATCACTTCGTAATGTCAAAAGTATTTGGTTATAGTCCGGATCATTGACCAGATTATTGACTTCGTCCGGATCCTTTTCCAGGTCATATAGAGCTTCCGGCGACCGTGGAAGAAAAAACTGCTCTTGGGCAGCATTCAATTTGCCCTGTCGATAAAGCTCCTCCCACTCCCGAAAGCTCAACATTTTATACCGGTAGTAATTAAATAATCCGTCAATATTGAATGGCTGATAATTCCGTACATACTTATACTTCCCTTTCCTCAACGCGCGTACGAAGTCATATTTTTCATCAAACCTGTCTGCGTAACTAAAGGCTGTTGTGCGCTCCTCGAATTCATCATTTGAGATGTTATCTCCCAGGAAAGGCCTCCCGTCCATCTGGGTTGGCACATCAATCCCTGCAAAATGTAATATAGTAGGTGCAAAATCAACGAATTGAACAAAGGACTCCAC
>JABDLW010000436.1 GCA_013001805.1 Saprospiraceae bacterium
ATATCTCCCAATATTCACAATCTTCTTTTTAAAGACCACGACATTTGTTTAGCAGCTACTACTTTGATTGACTATTGTAATAACCTTAATATTTGAGGATATGGAAAGATCATTGTTGGAATTCCGGCTGACCCAATACAGCCATGGTGCGGGATGCGGATGCAAAATTGCTCCATCGGTACTGGATAAGATTCTGCTCCAGACTTCAGCAAAAGCTCATTTTCCGCAGCTTTTGGTAGGCAATAATGAGCGGGATGACGCCGCAGTATTTGATCTTGGCGACGGCACCGCAATCGTCAGTACCACCGATTTTTTCATGCCAATTGTTGATGATGCAAAAGATTTCGGCCGGATTGCCGCTGCAAATGCCATTAGCGATATTTATGCTATGGGTGCCAGTCCGATTATGGCGATTGCTATTCTGGGCTGGCCGGTAGATAAAATTCCAGCCGAAGTAGCTGCCATGGTTTTAGAGGGCGGCCGGGAAATTTGCCAATCTGCCGGAATCCCATTAGCTGGTGGGCATAGTATTGATTGCCCGGAGCCCATATTTGGGTTGGCCGTTACGGGTAGGGGAGAGGTGAAAAATATAAAGAAAAATGGAGGTGCTGCCCCGGGATGCAAAATCTTTTTGACTAAGCCTCTGGGGGTAGGTATCCTTAGTACAGCTCAAAAAAAAGAAGAACTCCTACCGGAACATACCGGCCTGGCAAGGGACAATATGGTTGGTTTAAATGATATCGGAGTTGTATTTGGCAGTCAAAAATATATTAAAGCCATGACGGACGTGACCGGATTTGGCCTTCTCGGCCATTTATCAGAAATGTGTGAAGCCAGTGGAGTAACAGCTGTGATAAAGTCCGATAAGGTACCTGTTTTGAACCAGTCAGCCCTCGATTATTACCTCTCAAAAAAATGTATTCCCGGTGGTACTGTTCGCAATTGGGCAAGTTATGGACATAAGATCAATGATATAACCGCCAAACAGAAAAACATATTGTGTGATCCCCAGACGAGTGGTGGATTATTGGTCGCGGTAGCCCCTCAAGAGGAACAAAACTTTATAGCGCTTACCCGGAAATATGGACTCAAGCTTACTGCATTCGGGCATTTTGAATCCTTAGGTACTGAATTAATCCGCGTATTATAGCATTATGGTCCACTATATAATACGTAGATTGTTGTACGGTATTCTGGTCTTGATCATGGTCATCGTGGTGATTTCATCTATCATCTATCTGGCACCTGTAGATCCCGAACGCCTTGTGATGGGGCAACGGACCGATGTAGGTTCATTGGAAGCCAAAAGAAAAGAACTGGGACTGGATCAGCCTTTATACATTCAATTGATGTGGTATCTTCGTGATCTTTCTCCCATTGCAGTTCATGAAAATAGCCAAAGTGCACAGGAAAAATATGAATACTTCCCATTATTGCGCTTCAATGATAAGGCCCTGGTAATAAAAAGACCATACTTGAGGGAGTCGTTTCAGAGCGGGCGGCGGGTTTCCGAAATCCTTTGGCAAGCCATACCCCGAACGGCCATTCTAGCCCTTTCTGCCATATTATTGGCCACCATCGCCGGCATTTTACTTGGTATAGTAGCCGCGCTGAACCAAAATACATGGATCGATAATTTGGCTGTTGTAGTATCCGTATTAGGATATTCTCTTCCAAGTTATGTAACCGCCATGATATTAGCGCTTGTATTTGGGTATTACCTGGGTGACCTGACAGGATTGAACCTCCAGGGGCCACTTACCGATTATGATGTGTTGTTAGACAAGGAAGTTTATATCTGGAAAAATCTGCTCTTGCCAGCCATTGCTTTGGGTATCCGCCCCATAGGCATCATTACCCAATTGAGCAGAAGTACCCTGTTGGAAGTATTGCAGCAGGATTACATTCGCACGGCTAAAGCAAAAGGATTGGCCAAAAACAAAGTGATCTTTAAGCATGCTTTGAGGAATGCGCTTAATCCGGTAGTGACCGCCACTACAGGGTGGTTTGCCGCTTTATTAGCAGGAGCTTTTTTTGTTGAAAATGTGTTTAATTACAACGGCCTAGGTTTGGAGACTGTCAATGCTTTGCTCAATTTTGATATCCCGGTTGTATTGGGCGCCGTCATTTTTACCTCTATAGCCTTTGTCGTCATTAACCTTTTTGTTGATATATTGTATGCTATTTTAGATCCGAGGGTAAGATTGGCGTGAAAAATTCGTTATACTTTTGCCAAGTTGGTCCTAATTTTGGTTTTATATCATTAAAATCTAAACCAGTGAGAAAAATTATCCTTTTATCGATTGCGTTTTGTTGTGTACAGTTGTTATCAGCTCAGGAAGTTCAGACAGGTGAAGCCTCCTATTACAATGACAAATTTCATGGTTCTTTAACTGCTTTGGGGGTAAAGTATGACAAAAACAAATATACTTGCGCCCATCGTACCCACAACTTTGGTACGCTGCTAAAAGTAACCCGTTTGGACAATAAGAAGTCGGTAGTAGTTAAGGTTAACGACAGAGGTCCATTCAAAGAAGGTAGGGTGGTAGATCTTTCCAGGGCAGCCGCCGAAGATCTTGATCTGATCAATGACGGAGTTGCTCAGGTGAAAGTAGAGGTGGTGAGTAGTCCTGATGTAAGTGCTATCAATAGGAGAGTAGTTCCTCAAACGACCCCACAGAGCAGCGAATTTACGGCAAAGGGCACTCCTGCAAATGTGCCTGCTTCCTATGATAAAATCCTCAATGAAGAGGCTGTGGTCAAAAGTTCTTCGGAAGATAAACTAATACCGCGAAGTGTTG
>JABDLW010000174.1 GCA_013001805.1 Saprospiraceae bacterium
GCTTTTTCTCCTTCGGAAAAGCCTGGCTTGCCCCAGGGATCTTCGCAAGAAAACCCTATAGATTTATTTATTCGCGACCGCCTACAGCAAGAAGGCCTCAAACCGGCAGCCGTCGCCTCCAGAGAAAAAATTATCCGTAGGTTGTCATTTGATCTACGTGGGCTACCTCCTTCTCTGGAAGAGATAGATGCCTTTCTTGCCGATGACCGTGAGGAAGCCTACGAGCTACTGGTGGATCGTTTTCTTGCTGAAAAAACTTATGGCGAGCGCATGGCCATGGAATGGATGGACCTGGCCCGTTATGCCGATTCACATGGATATCAAGACGACATCGAGCGCAGCATGTGGCCCTGGCGCGATTGGGTGATTGAAGCCTTTAATCAAAATATGCCATACGATCAGTTTGTGTCCTGGCAATTGGCAGGTGACCTGTTACCCGATGCCACGTATGAGCAAAAATTGGCCACCGGTTTTAACCGGAATCATAAAATCACTCAGGAAGTGGGAGTGATCGATGAAGAATACCGGGTGACGTATGTACTGGACCGGGTCAATACTTTTTCTACAGCTTTCTTGGGTCTTACGGTAGAGTGTGCTCAGTGTCACGATCATAAATACGATCCCATCACACAGAAGGACTATTATAGCCTATTCGGTTTTTTTAATAATGTACCGGAAAAAGGACGCGTGGACTACGGTGTGGAAGTTGCCCAACCCGCCTTGCCGCTGCCGGAAGAAAAAGTAGCAGCGCTGCGGGCCTATGTACAAGGTATGTTGGAGGAGCAAACGCAAAAAGTAAAAAATTATCAGGACAACCAATGGGCAAAAGGATTCACACACCAAGGTCAGGAGACCGAATCAACCAGCGCGATGGGTCATATACCGTCGGGTCTAGTAGCATATTATCCTCTGGACTATATTGACAATAACCGGATAAATGATGTGCGAAATCAACGCACCGAGCCGGTAATCAATCAACTCATTCCGGTGACCGGAAAACACAGCGGAGCTTTAGAATTTATGGGCACCAATTATGCTAACCTAAAAAATATCAAATCACTCAATTTTAATCGGCCATTTAGCCTTAGCTTTTGGATTAAATCGCTGGATGGGGGTATCAGAGGCACGGTCCTGGCGGCGTTGGCGGATGAAGAAAACTCCACTTTTCTGGTAAATATTACTAATGATAAAACCATTAATGTTCAGTGGCATAATTTCAGAAATGAAACATCTTTCCAAATCCTTAGTAAAGAAACCCTTCCCGCAGATCAATGGGCTCATATTTCACTCACCTACGACGGCCTGAATAAAAAAACCGGTGTTAAATTGTATCTGGATGGAAAACTTCTAAATCCTTATCTACGAAAAAGTGATTTAAGGGGTGGCATACCGGAAACATCCATCCTATTATTAGGAAAAGGCACCGGTGAAAAAGGGTTGATGGCCGGTCAACTCGATGAGGTCATGCTCTTTAACCGGGTGCTCCGACCAACGGAAATCAGTCAATTGATAAATTACGATCCCGTCTTGGCTCTTGAGTCAAAAAAAATAAAAACTCAGAGTGACTTAAAAAGATTATTCTTTGAGCAGCTCACTCATGAAGACGGGTATTATCAGGCATTGACCGAACGGTTACGCGAATATAAAATTCGTGAAGGCCGTACAGAAGATATTGTGCTGAAACCCACGATGATCATGCACGATCGGGATACGGCACGAGCCACCTTTGTGCTCGACCGCGGTCAGTATGATGCTCCCCGCGAACAAGTGGAGCCCGGCACTCCGAGTGCCGTCATGCCATTCGATCCTACGTCAGACAAAAATCGACTGGGACTGGCTCGCTGGTTATTTGATCCGGAAAATCCTTTGACAGCGCGGGTAGCCGTCAATCGCTACTGGCAAATGATATTTGGTCGTGGTCTGGTGGCCACACCGGGAGATTTTGGCAGTCAGGGATCTTTGCCATCACATCCTGCCCTGCTTGACTGGCTGGCAGTGACATTTACCGAGTCGGGATGGGATGTGAAGCAATTGATCAAGACCATGGTAACGTCAGTAACGTACCAGCAAGATGTGCAAATGAGTGATCGTCTCAAACGAGTAGATCCGCAAAATATACTACTGGCCCGGGGCCCTCAGGTGAGATTGCCGGCGGAGATGGTGCGGGATCATGCCTTAAACGCTAGTGGATTGCTGAGCAAAAAAATCGGTGGACCCAGCGTAAAACCTTATCAACCCCAGGGCCTATGGCTGGAAGTGGCGTCGGGAAACCAAAGTCTACGCAAATACATTCAGGACCATGGTGCAGATTTATACCGGCGCAGTCTCTACACATTTTGGAAACGCACCATTCCTCCCCCATCGATGACTATTTTTGATGCACCAACGCGTGAGCAATGTATTGTAAAACGTGGAGCTACTTCGACACCGATGCAGGCATTGGTGTTGCTTAATGATCCACAATTTGTCGAAGCCGCAAGACTGGTGGCCACGCGAGTTCTAAGTATGGAAGCTGCTACTTCGGAAGACCGCATTACCAGTGCTTTCCGCCTGGCTACTTCGCGATATCCCAACGCAGAGGAATTAAAGATTCTACTTAATTTATTGGAAGAGGAAATCAGGGAGTTTGAAACAAATCCAACCGGAGCCGAACAACTATTAAACATTGGTGAGCAATCAAAGGATGAAAAGCAGGATGCGATCCAACTGGCCGCGTATACGATAGTGGCCAATGCCATTTTTAATTTGACGGAATCGATCATGAAAGGGTAGTAAAATGAATAATGAAGTAACGGGAGAAAATATGTCTCCACTGGCATTTAGCCGTCGTGCCTTTTTGACCCATGCCGGTGCCGGTGTCGGATTGGCGGCACTTAGTACACTTTTGCCCGGTTGCCTATCCGGTCATGAACCACCCATAGTAAAAAAACAACTGCCGCATTTTTTATCCCGGGCCAAGCGCGTCATTTATTTATTTCAGAGTGGTGGACCGGCACAGATGGAATTGTTTGATTATAAACCGTTATTAAAACAAAGGGAAGGTGAAGATTTACCGGATTCGGTACGAAATGGACAACGGCTGACCGGAATGACTGCCAATCAAAAAGGCTTTCCCTTAAAAGCCGCAGTCACTGAATTTAGGCAACACGGACAATCCGGAGCCTGGGTAAGCGATTTATTACCTCACACCTCCCACATTGTCGATGATTTATGTTTCGTCAAGTCACTGCACACAGAAGCGATCAATCACGATCCGGCGATGACCTTTTTTCAGAGTGGATCGCAACTCAGTGGAAGGCCCAGCATGGGTGCCTGGCTTAGCTATGGCCTGGGAAGCAGCAATGCGAATTTGCCGGCATTTTGTGTTCTGCTCAGTAAAGGTACAGGCCGTATTGCTGCAGCACAGCCGTTGAGTTCGCGACTTTGGGGAACTGGGTTCTTACCCTCATTACATCAGGGGGTGCAATTCCGGTCGGGGAAAGAACCGGTATTGTATTTGAGTAATCCGGAGGGTGTCACGCATGCCAATCGCCGTACGGTGTTGAATCATCTAAAACAATTAGATACCAGATATTACCAGGAAGTGCAAGATCCTGAGGTACAGTCGCGCATAGCCCAATACGAGATGTCTTATCGCATGCAGACATCGGTACCGGAAGTGATGGATGTATCGGGCGAACCGGAAGAAGTCTATGATCTCTATGGTCCTGAGTCTCGTATTCCGGGCACCTATGCCGCTAATTGCCTGCTGGCTCGCAGATTGGCCGAGCG
>JABDLW010000450.1 GCA_013001805.1 Saprospiraceae bacterium
ATCATATAGGTGGGTTCCTCGCTTAGAATTCGTAAAACCACCTCGCTTTTTGCCAGGCTTCCCGGGCTGATGACATCACTGGCGGTACTAGACTCATTGGTGGTCTTCTTGATTGCCTCGGCAGCCTCATCAAGACGCAGGTCACCTTTGCGTTGATTTGCATCGGGGCCGTGACATTTAAAGCACCGGTCAGACAAAATAGGTTTGATATGGAAATTAAAATCAATTTCAGATGGGATTATGTCTTCAACACTCGCTATTTCATCTGATTTGATTGAGTGGCAGGCAAAGAGCGATAACTGCGCTAAAAAAATACCCAAGATGTAAATAAGGTTGATCCGCAAAACCGATTACTTTAAGACAGATAAAGATATAGGTAAAACTAGTCAAAATCAAACACCAATGATAGGTCATATCGGCCTTCTTAATTAGATCAGATTCCTTTCCCAGGCGAAATTTCACTGCAGCTTTCAACCGTTTAACGGCCAAGCCAGCCCCCATCAACGGCCAGGATTGTGCCGTGTAGATAATGGGAAGCATCAGATGCCAGAAAGACGATCGCTCCTTTCAGGTCATCTGGCCTACCCCAGCGACTCGCCGGAATTCTGTTGATTGTTGCCTCATTCCTTTTCGCATCATTTCTTATACCAAGGGTAACTTCTGTGCTGAAGTAACCTGGTGCCAGGCCATTTACATTGATTTTATTGGCTGCCCATTCATTGGCTAATGCACGGGTCAGTCCAGCCACAGCACTTTTAGTAGCTGTGTATGATGGGACCATCAGACCACCCTGGTAAGATAGCATCGAAGCAATGTTAATGATTTTCCCCGGCCGGCTCGCTTGCAAAAGATATTTACCCATTGCCTGACATAAAAAGAAGGTGGCATTTAGATTTACATCGATTACATTGTTCCAATCTTGCTCTGAGACCTCAACGGTTGGTTTGCGTAAAATAACACCGGCATTGTTAACCAAAATATCCAACCGGCCACTCACGCCCGCTGCATCATAGATGATTTTTGCCGCACCGGCAGAATCTAGTTCTGCCAGATCAAGTTGTATTTGCATGGCCTTCCTTCCCAACTCCTTTGCCAGGTGTTGGGTTGTTTCGCAGATTTCACGGTCTACCAGTATAAGGTCAGCTCCTGCTTCAGCAAGGCCTATAGCCATGGCCTGACCCAGACCCCTGGAAGCCCCGGTCACCAGAGCTGTTTTTCCTGTCAGATCAAAAGTGTCGGTAATGAACATGGTGATTATCTGATGAACTGCTCCACGAAATCTTCTCCAAGCCCAATATCTATGTAGTGTTTTTGACACATGGCAATTTTGGAGAAAACATCTTCATATCCGGTTGCCTGACCCTTTTCATCCACATAGATCATTGCTCCATTGACATTAAACATTGTAATCATTTCATCATCACTATCTACAACCAGAGTATGTGTCTCCCCTGGAGGTTCAAATAAGAATTTGCCCGGAGAGGCAACAAAATCATGTTCTAGATAGTGCCAGTGGCCCTTTATGACGTATCCATAAACCGGGCCGGGATGTCTATGCCTGCTTAATACACCTGAGCGCTTTACTTTCAGTAGGTTAAACCATGCTCCACCTACCGTATCTAAAAATAAAGGCCGGAACCATATATTGGGGGCTTGGGGTACCCAGATTCGATCATCCTCGGGAATTGCATCAATCACCATATCGGATTTTGCAAATGGAGGTCGAGTCCAATTAGTGTCTTTCATAGTACCTGATTTATATCTTGGTGAAAAGTTTAGTCTGTATCAATGCGAATCCCTGGTGACAACGCTTCCGGATTTACCACGGAGAAAATCCAAATCTGCGCCTTGATCGGCTTGCTGGACATGTTTGATGTAGTGATTGATATAACCGCGATGATATCCCAGATCCGGTGCTTTCCAATCGGCCCTCCTCTTATCCAGCTCGTCCTGACCTACGTGGAGATGTAAATATTTATTTGCTACATCGACCTCAATTAGATCGCCGTTTTGAACAAGTGCCAACGTCCCACCGTCGGCAGATTCGGGAGACACATGTAAAAACACGGTCCCGAATGCCGTACCACTCATTCGTCCATCAGATATTCGCACCATATCTTTCACACCTTTTTCCAAAATCTTTCTAGGTAAACCCATATTCCCTACTTCAGGCATACCCGGATATCCTTTTGGCCCGACGTTTTTTAGTACCAAAATGCAAGTCTCATCAACCTCAAGGTCATCGGAATTTATTCGTGCGTGGTAATCTTCTATATCCTCAAAAACTACTGCCTTGCCCTTGTGCTTCATGAGTGCTGGTGTTGCAGCGGAAGGCTTAATCACCGTACCTTTTGTCGCCAAATTACCTCGCACTACTACAATTCCCGCCTTTTCCTGAAATGGTTGATCGATAGTTGCAATGACTTCTTTACCGTAGATTTTAGCCGATGCGTTGTTTTCTGTGATCGTTTTTCCGGTTACGGTCATCACCTCAGGATGCAGATGTTTTCCCAGCTGCCTAATGA
>JABDLW010000452.1 GCA_013001805.1 Saprospiraceae bacterium
GACCAATACCATGATATTCCAGGTGGCCCGATTCAACACGACGGTACTGGAGTCGAAATCTATTCTACGGTTTTTTCATTGGAAGAATCACCATTTGACAGCCTTACGTTGTGGGCTGGAAGTGATGATGGGCTAATCCACATTACCAGAGATGGGGGTCAGGTTTGGCAAAATATAACACCTGTGGACCTTCCTGCTGAACTGACCATCAATCAAATTCACTTGTCGAGACACCAGGATGGCAAAGCCTATGTAGCCGGGTATAATTACCGGTATGGAGATTTCACACCCTACTTGTTCCAGACGAAAGATTTTGGTCAAAATTGGGTTCTGCTGACCCGGCATAATGGCATCGATTCCACACATTTTATTCGAACCATCGCCGAAGATCCACAAAAGGAAGGTTTGCTTTTCGCCGGCACCGAATTTGGCTTATATCAAAGCTTTGACGATGGTAAATCCTGGCAGACTTTCCAGTTAAACTTGCCCCATACGCCGATAACGGATGTTAAGATCCATCAGGATAATCTGGTCATGAGTACCCAAGGGAGAGGATTCTGGATACTTGACAATCTGTCCGTTTTAAGGAATTGGCCGACACCTCAGGGACCACAGGAAAATCATCTTTTTCAACCCAAATCCACTTACCGGTCCAATCTGGCAGGATTCAGTGGTCATGACAGTCCACCCAAGGCGAAATATGAAGGAGAGATTTATTACTGGCTACAAACCTTAGATTCAGGTACCGTGGTGAGCCTGGAAATAATCGATGAGACCGGACGGAAGGTGGTAGAAGCATCAAGCGAAGACGACGCTAAGGTTAAGCTAACGGCTAAATCCGGACTTAACTTATTTAAGTGGGATCTACGCTATCCTGCCCCTACTCTCGTGAAAGACCTGGTGATGATGGACATGAAGCATCCCGGAACCGGTCCAAAAGCACCAACGGGCAAATATGCTGTAAACCTTACGGTGGGCGAGAAAGAACTTGGATCCGAGATTCAGGTCTTCAGGGATCCAAGGTGGGAGGTAACAGATCCGGATTTGCGAGAGAATTTCATATTAGCAAGCGAGATTGCCGAATTGATTACGAAATCGCAAGAGCAGTTGGAGACCTTACGAGGTGTCCGAAATCAGCTATCTGTTTGGACATCGCGATTGGATCCTGTTGATAATAAATCAACCATCACCGCCGTTGATTCCATTATCAAGGAGGCAAAAGCACTTGAAGACCAGATATATCAGGATCAGATTGAGGTGAGCCAGGATGAAATCAACTACCGGCGTTTATTTACTAACCACATTATCCGTCTCTACCGTGTGGTGATTGACCAGGACAATCGACCCAGCCAGGGAGAGCTGGAAAGGTGGGAAGATCTAAAAAAGAATTATGAGGCTTTTGCGATAAAATATAATGCATTTCTCGAGCGAGATATGCCCACAATTAACGTTTTGTCCCGTTAAAAGGCCGATTTGCAGAAATGATACTATTCCCTGCGTAATATTCAATTATTGGTTTTATATTTCGATCTTATATTATTAAGATAATTTTTTTTACTCGATTATTCGTTATAGAAGGAAAATAAAAAGGAGTTATTATGGCTATTATGATCACAGACGAATGCATCAACTGCGGTGCTTGCGAACCGGAGTGCCCAAATAATGCAATCTATGAGGGCGGTGTGGAATGGGCTATCTCGGATGGCACGTCAATATCAGGGATGTATACGTTGGGAGATGGAACTGAGGTAGATGCCGATGAGCAGCATAGTCCCATTTCGGACGACTTTTACTACATTACTCCTGATAAGTGTACCGAATGTGTTGGATTTCATGAGGAACCACAATGTGCTGCCGTTTGTCCGGTTGACTGTTGCATACCAGATCCAGATCACGTTGAGGATGAGGAGATATTATTAGCAAGGAAAAGTAAGTTGCACCTGTAATCTTTATTAACATCTGATAAAAATCACTATGAGTCAGAATCCAACCATTCAGGAGGAAGTAACCATCAAATTTGCCGGCGATTCCGGTGATGGCATGCAACTCACTGGAGGTCTATTTACCAATAATACCGCGTTGACAGGAAGTGATCTGGCAACCTATCCGGATTTTCCTGCTGAAATTCGAGCACCAGCGGGCACTTTACCTGGTGTTTCAGGATTTCAAATACACTTTGGCAGTACGAGAATTTTTACACCGGGTGATCAATACGATGTACTGGTAGTTATGAATGCAGCTGCACTGAAAGCGAATCTCGAGGGTCTCAAAATGGATGGCACCGTGATTGTAAACACGGATGGCTTCGATAAGAGAAACCTTAGACTGGCAAAATATGATGACAGCGAAAATCCTTTAGAGGATGATACATTGAAGGGATATCAGGTATTTGAGATTCCCATTACGAAACTCACCCGGGAATGTCTCAAAGACTCGACACTAGGAACGAAAGAGCAAGACCGCTGTAAAAACATGTTTGTTCTTGGTTTTCTCTATTGGCGTTATACCCGAGACATGCAGGAGACTCTGGATTATCTACAGGCCAAATTTTCCAAAAAGCCTGACATCCTCCAGGCCAATGTTGATACGTTAAAGGCCGGGTACCACTTTGGTGAAACCACCGAGACATTTTCAACTCAGTTTTCGGTTAAAGCAGCACCTCTGGAACCTGGCAGGTATCGGGGTATTATGGGTAATGAAGCTTTAGTGATGGGATTGATCACAGCCTCGA
>JABDLW010000459.1 GCA_013001805.1 Saprospiraceae bacterium
GGGATGTTGATCACCGCTCCAACTAATGAAATGATCACCTGTAGCTTGACCTTTCCCACTCCGTTGATAAACATTACAAAAATGTTGCCCCAGGAAAGAGCCAATACGTATAAACACATCGAAGCCGACAAAAAGAATGGAACCGGGATATCAGGAACCCAAAGTTTATAAAACCACGATGAAAGAGCCAACATTAATAATCCGGCAAGCAATAACCCTAACCAAATTAATTTCAACTTCTTATTGCTTCGCAAAATCCATGTGGTATCCCCGCGTGCGTTTGCATCGGTATATGCAGACCAGAAGGGTACCCCTATAATGGTGAAAACACTGGTGATCAACCCAAAATATTTAAACGCTACCTGGTAAGCCGGCACATCACCCGGACCAAATAGTTGCACGATGATTAAATTGTCGGTCGAAAAAATGATCAGACCAGTTATGCCGACTAGAAAGAATTTAAAACCGAGCGAACTAAGTGATCCATAGTGTGCTTTATCAATGGCTTTTATAGAAGGAGCAATGGCCTTATAGCGGCCTCTAAAAAAATAAAGAGAACAAATGGTTAGAACGACGACCGGTGCTACTCCCATAGCCATGGCTAGAGCCAAAAGGGATTCATGCGTAAAGTTCACTAAAAAAAGAATAATAATCAGAGAAATCAAATTGGCTATCAAGTCAAACAGGCCAACGTAGGCAGGTTGCTGATCGGCAAGAAAGATGGAGTGAATCAGTTTGAGAACAAAGGTCAGGCAAAAAAAGGCAAAAGTCACAAGAGCAACCAAGCCGAGATTCTCGATCGTTGAGGAGTCGACATTTAAGATCCAATTCCAGTTTATATACGGATTTACTAGCAAAAATAACACAAGCAGTCCCGTCGAAATTATAGTAATTAATGCATAGGTAGAGCTGACCAATGACTTTGCTTCAGCGTGATCCTGACGTGCCATGGCTTCAGCTAGTTTATTTCTAAGGCCATAACCCAATCCTATGTCAAAAAGATTAAACCAGGTAATTACCGACGCCAAAGTCAACCAAATTCCATAGAGTTCCTTATTTAGGAAATCCAGTGTAATAGGCACTAATAAAAAACCAATGATTATGCTGGCACCCTTGATTCCGAAGGATGCAAGTATATGCTTTTTAATCTTTAAGGTACGTGGATGCCCTTCCTTGAGGAAATATTGCGTTTGAGCATAATATTTTGCAATCAGCGTATTTTTCATTTGGAAGATTTCCGTCTAATATTCCTCAATCATGGTAAATCGACTCTCTAGAGGAGCCGGCTTTTTACTCGGTTTTGATTGCCGTTTTTCAATTGTTTCGTTTCTTAAATAAGGTGCAAACAAAATGGCTAGTAAAAGACCGTGATAATAAATACTAAATTCTACCAATGTTCCGTTAGCGACAACAAAGGCCAGTAGCGCAAAAAAACTACCCCAGTAATTATTGACCTTGGCTAGCTTAAACAAATATGTAAGCAGGCTAAAAATAAATGTCGCGTAAATCAGAGTGCCAATCAAACCGTGATAGTAGAGTATCTTCAACCAGCCTACATGAATTTGAGATGTCTTACCTTGGATAAGCATCAACATACGCTCAGTATCTACACCTCCGGTGCCAAAAATTGGATTTTCGTGAAACACTTTTCCAAATACCTCAAATGCATAAATTCGGGTGCCTGCAGACTCTGATAGTAATCGATCCTGAACCATCTTATTCAGATCCACTCCGAAATAGCTGGCACCCTGTGCCACGATTAGAATAAGGAGTGCAAGACCCAATATAAGCTTGAAAGAGTAAAATAGTGGATTGGTTTTTCCAATGATCCTTTGTGAAGAAATGGTCAGAAAATTGAGCATAATCCAGCGGCTACTTGACAAGAAACTGATAAAGCCAGCTGAGCAAAACAAGATAATTGATTTAACTTTGCCCATGTGCCGTAACCCCAAAAGAATACTGAAGATGGATAGGGAATCCAAGCCCACACTAATACCACTTATCCAGGAGTAAATAGAGTAACGGTATCCTTCCTTTATTGGGGTCAAATGATCTAAATAATTTGTGCCCAGTGTCTCAAGATATTGCTGATACCTTTCCAGTGAGGCGCCCGTAGCACTTTCCATGCCTATGTTAGCATAAAAGAGTGGGTCATATACTTGTCTCAATGAAACCATCGCTGCGACTACCATCACACCAAAGAGAAACTGCAGCGAAAATGAAATGGCCTTCTTGTCGAATACCGTGTTTTCGATAACCAACAAAATCACGAAAGCTCGCAAGTAAGGATCCCGGTAAATATATTTTGTGGGACCTAACTCATGCAGCAAGTCAGAAATAAATAGACTGGATACTAAAGTGTACAAAAAGAATGCCCCCAGAGCCAACAAATATTTGGGGAATGCAATGGTTTTATTTCGGCTGTAACTGGTAATAAGCAGTTCGGCACCGAAAAAGTACACTATAATACCGGAAAGGTAATTCGGGTCACTACTAAAGTAGTTAACCATCACATAACTATAAAAAGGATATGTAGACAGTAATGCGAGAATAATCCGACCTCTGAACTTATCAACCATCTGAATTGCTTATTGTGCCGGCAGGGCTGACTACTGAGATGTTGATTTTTCGGCCTTTTTCGGGTCGTCTTCTTCTTTTTTATCCGGTCCTTTCTTTGATTCGGTGCCTTGATCTATCGAAGCATCATAGGCAAAGTACCCATGTTTCAATTTCTTGCCAGGTACTCCATTGAGCACGAGGTAGAGATTTTCCACGTTGCCTTTTTCCTTAAATTTTTCAATTTCTTTCAAATAGGACTGCTTAGAAAATTTTTGTCTGGTTACGAAAAGATGAATATCTGCTAAATGGAACAACAGCAGATAATCTGATACCAGACCCACTGCTGGACAATCTATGATAATATGATCATACTCATCTTTGAGTCCAATAATCATAAATTCGAACTTGGGATTTTGCAAATAGCGGTGTGGGTTTGTACTTGCAGCAGTGGTCGTAATGTAATCCAGATTGCGATATTTCTGATGCGTATGGATGATTTCTTTTGTCTCTTCGGTCCAACCATTCAGGTACGTACTAAAATTGGTAGTCGGATCAACACCAAAATGGCGCGACAGAGATGGATTGCGAAAGTCAGCATCAATGAGCAAAACACTATTCCCGGCAGAGGCCATGGTCAAGGCCAGGTTTGCGGCTACAAAAGATTTTCCCTCACCAGGTACCGATGAGGTCACGGCAATTACCTTTTTATAATAATTGGGCAAGAAGAACTTGATATTTGCATGCAGATCTCGAATGGATTCTTTGGTTTGCCAGTGTTCCGCAAAAATTGTTTCTTTTTTTCTGATGCTTGGATCGGTGGCAATTTGGGCAAGTACCGGGATTTTTACCCTCTTCTCTATGACCTTAATGTTGCTGATGGATTCATCAATCTCGCCTTTCAAAGTCACAATCACACTGGGAACTAATAGACCCAATAGAAGTGATAGAAACATAATCATAGCTTTGTTTGGTGATTTGGCACTATCCCCCAGCATGCGCGCGTGATTGATGATTCTTACATCCGATAAATCTTCAGCCTGAGCGATACCCGTCTTGGCAAGTTCCTGGCTCAGATAATTATACAGGTTCTCAAATAGTTTGGTCTTGCGTTGATAGGTGATAAGCTTCTTTTCACGTGTGGGCAACTGGTCAATAGTTCGGGCCAATCTTGATTCACGGTCAGCGTAGTCACCGACTGTGATTGAAGTGGAATTGATGAGGTTTCTGAGATTTTCCTCTACCGATTTTCTTGTATTTTCAATTTGGTGTTGGATAACTTCCACATCGTAGCTCTTGGGTCCTTTTAAAAAACGAACCCGGCTCAATTCGGATGACAATCTTTTTAATTCCATCAGGTTGTCACTGAGCAGGGCATCATCAATACCTACAATGGAGGGTGCTACAATCTGATTAATACCATTACTGTCCTTCACATACTTGAGAAGTGATTTGTAGTACTTCAGATTTAGATCAGCCTGAGCTTGCTTGTTTTGGATCTCCTGATATTCTTCCAACGCACTGGCACCTGTCTGGGTTAAATTTACCGCATCGGAATTTCTGCGAAAAAGTTCCAAAGAGCGCTCAGCGTGAGTCAAAGAATCGGTGATACTGGATAGTTGTTGGTCAATAAAGGATACTTTATTCGACGCAACTTTATTACGTTCCGAGATCTTGGAGTTGATATAATTGCTAGTGAGTTGATTGAGAAAATCAATTTCTTTCTCAAGTACCTCACCTTCACTTGTGATATTGAGGATACTAGCTTGCAAGTCGACCTGGGTAACGGATAATTTGTTTTGGAAGCTTCGTACCAGGTCATTTATCGGATGAATCATGAAGAAAAGTTCTTTACCAATAAATGCTTCGGAAGCATTTTGATCAAAAATCTTTTCGATGGTAAAATTGTAGTACTCAGTTTGAGCAGGTTCGTCAAACCGATGCTCCCTGGAAATAATCAGGGGGTTTTCGACCAGCCCTACTTCACCGGTTCCCTGGTCCATCATTTCATAGTCATGCACATTGATTGTGAGTTGATAACTCGCATCTGAGAGCATCTTGACATATATGGGCACATTGACTAGTTGATTTGGTTTATCCTGGATTAATTTAACCCGAAAGGGGAAATCTTTATAGTGCTCGCGCTTTATGATGATATTTTGGCTGTGATACGATACCTGAATATCCAGATCTTCAATAGTGCTTTGCACCAAACCCACAGACTTGAGGATGTTCATTTCATTAAAGAGGTTCTTCTCCGAATCGCCAACCAAGCCACCATCGCGAAAATTGCCTTCGGTAAAAAGTCGACCCGATCCTTGAGTGTTCACCAGAATCGATGTATCGGCTTCATAGACTGGGGGTGCCCATTTTAAGTAACCATAGCCTAGAGCCCCAAATACCAGGATGCTTGCGATATAGAGAAATTTGTGAGCCCAGGCATTCTTTAAAAACTCCTTAAGGTTAAGTTCCGGATTACTAGGAAGGTCTGATTGAGTAGTCTTCATGATTTTAAGTGTGTTTAATGTAAGAGAATGCTGCTGAAGTTAATTCCTGTTAATATCTATAAAAATATTAGCCAGGAGGGCGGCGGTGGATATCACGGACAGTACGATTCCTACCGATTGTGCTCCAACATCAAAAGCCTTTGCTTTCACAGGCTCTATGTAAATTAAATCATTGGGTTTCACAAAGAAATATTCAGTTCCTATAAAGTCGGATTTACTCAAATCCAACATTACTGTTTCAGCGATTTCTCCTTTTCTGCGGATTAGCTTAATTTTTCTTCGATTGCCGAAATCGGAGAAATCACCGGCCATGCTGATGGCCTCAAGAATGGTTGTCTGGTCATTAAAAAAGTAATATAAGCCAGGATTTTCTACTTCACCAAGTACCGTGACGCGCAAATTAGCCAGTTTTACACTAGTCGATGCAAATTTTAGGTAGGGAGTATAGGCAGAATCCAATTTTGTCTTCAACTCATAGGTATTCAGACCTGCAGCTTTGATCTTGTCAATCAGCGGAAGAGAAACATAGCCCTCTGCATCTACCTGATAGCTATTGTAATAAAGCGCATTAGGTCCGAAATCGCGTCCACTGCTATTCAGATTACGCGATCCAAATTCTTCTGACAAAAACTCCGACGTGTTACCTTCAAATGCAGTTACATTAATAATCAAAAGATCAGACACCTGGATTACAAAGCTCTCGGGGGCTAATAATCCTGTCTGATGTAAGATCTCATTAGAACCTTGATCCAGGTTATCAGGATCTGAAGCATTTAAGGTGATTAGTTCCCGATGGGAGACACAAGAACCGAGCAGTAAGACCAGCAGGATAATAGCCAGGAATATGGGTGCATTCTTTTCCAATTGCATATTTGAATTTCCATTAATAAGTTAATTCACCAGTTCTTGGAGCACCGACATGGCAAGAGGCAAGAGATCCTAAATTCTATACTTAAAGGATTGAGTGTTCTCTCACTTTCAGGAGATAAAAGTACATATAGAATCATATAAATCCAACTATTTCAACTATTTAGGACAAAATATACTCACTTTTTCAAGAAGGGTCAGGTTTACTGCCAACGGTCGCATTAGTGCCGGAAATGAGTGATATGATGGTTATCCACCTATTATATTTAAATGGCTTTAGATCTATCATATTGGTAAACTGATGAATAAATATTGTAAGAAAACATAATGTTGTTTAAAATCTATTGAGTGTAATTTCATACGCAGATCTCCAACTAAAATGTTGATTTGCGAATCTTCTATTCTTGGTGCGTTGTTTTTCATTTAAACTATCTTATCATCCCGCCAACCTATTATTTGGACGAATTTGCGGGCTGAAAAAACGTAATATTACAATCACTTGTCATAAGATTACGATGGCTTAATTTTTGTGGTAAGAATCCTATCAAAATTAACCATGAGTAATTTCTAGAATATGAATTTTTTGATAACTGGTAACCTGGGTTATGTCGGACCGGGAGTGATCAAAGCCATTAGGAAAAGTATACCTGGGGCAAAAATCATTGGTTATGATATCGGATATTTTGCCCGTAACATAACTACTTCAGCATTAAGTCCAGATGCCTACCTTGACGTCCAGTATTATGGAGATGTGCGTGATTTTAAACCTTTTATCCTCAAGGACATAGATGTGCTCATAAGCCTGGCTGCTATATCAAATGATCCCATAGGCAACAAGTATGAAAAGCCAACTATGGACATCAATTATGTGGCAAATGTTAAAATTGCCGAAATGGCCAAACAGGCAGGCGTGAAGCGTTTTGTCTTCGCATCCAGCTGCAGTGTCTATGGCGCAGCGGAAGATGAGCCACGTAAGGAGCATTCCCCACTTAACCCACTGACGGCATATGCCAAATCAAAAATCAGGTCAGAAGAGGCTTTGGATGTACTTTCGGACAATAATTTCCAAGTCACCTGCCTCCGGTTTGCGACCGCATGTGGTATGAGTGAAAGATTAAGACTCGATCTGGTCCTAAATGATTTTGTAGCTGGAGCAAGATCCAGTGGGCTGATAGATATCTTAAGCGATGGTACGCCCTGGAGACCGCTGATTAATGTCGATGATATGGCGAGAGCACTGATTTGGGCATCACAACGGGCCTCGCAAGATGGAGGATCATTTCTCACGGTGAATACGGGCAGCAATAGCTGGAATTATCAGGTTAAGGACCTGGCATATGCAGTCAAGTTTGCCATGCCTTCTGTTGAAGTTCAAGTAAACGAAAATGCAGCACCCGACAAACGTTCTTACCGGGTAAATTTTGATTTGTTTAAAACATTAGCACCCGACCATCAGCCAATGCATACCCTCGAAGATACCATTCACGGCCTGATCGCTGGATTGCAATCCATGAATTTCACTGACACTGATTTTCGACAAGGTGAATTGATGCGATTGAATACTATTAAAGCTTTACGAAAACATGAAATAATCACTCCGGAATTGCGACTTACCAATGCACATTAATGCCACAGAAATTAAGGGTGTTTATACTATAGATGTCGATCCTTTCGAGGACAACCGGGGGTGGTTTGCCCGGCTGTATTGTCGACGGGAATTTGCTGCTGTGGGTTTACATGAAGACTACGTACAAGTGAATCAATCGGTGACTCACCGTAAGGGCAGCATAAGGGGTATGCACTATCAATTGCCTCCTCACGCTGAAGTGAAACTTGTCAGGTGCCTCAGAGGTGCAGTATATGATGTGGCCATTGATTTACGCAAAGGGTCTCCTACCTTTTTAAATTATTATGGGCTCGAATTGAGTGAATCAAACCGCCGGATGATATATATACCGAAGGGATTTGCTCATGGTTTTCAAACACTCACGGATGAGTGTAGCTTGATTTACCAGCATTCCGCATTTTATGAGCCAACCGCCGAAAGAGGAATCAGGTATGATGATCCGGTTATAAAGATCAAATGGCCCTTAACAATATCAGATATTTCGGAAAAAGATAAAAACCTTATCTTTATCGACAGACTTTTTGATGGAATCCACATATTATAAAAGTTTAACACTCAAGACCTTGTATAATAATCCAGATTCAAATAGTAGATCAACTACTGGAGGAAGCACTTGCCGATTCTGCAATAAGCCATTACAACATTCGGTTATTGATTTGGGTATGTCTCCCCTCTGTCAAAAGCACATCAAGCCGGAAGAAAGAAATGACATGGAGCCTTTCTACCCTCTCCACGCATACATTTGTGATCATTGCTGGCTAATGCAATTAGAAGATTTTGCAACACCTGATGAAATCTTTGCGGATGACTACGCTTATTTCTCATCGTACTCGGAAAGTTGGATCATGCATGCTCGCAATTATACCGAAATGATGGTGCAGCGATTTGGCATTTCAGGAAAGCACTTGGTAATAGAGATTGCCAGTAATGACGGTTATTTGCTGCAGTGGTTCAATGGGAAAGGCATTCCGGTACTGGGTATTGAACCAGCAAAAAATGTGGCAAGGGTCGCGAAGCAAAATGGTATCCGGACGGAGGTGGAGTTTTTCGGCCGTCAGACGGCGGGAGTTTTGTCAAAAAGATATCGCAAGGCAAATTTGCTTCTGGGTAACAATGTTCTGGCCCACGTACCTGACATCAATGATTTTGTCTCGGGTATGAAAATTATGCTTCATGCAGATGGTATCTTTACCATGGAATTTCCTCACCTGCAGCGTCTCATTGAAGAAAATCAATTTGACACCATCTACCACGAACATTTTTCCTATTTATCTTTTTCTGTCGTTAACCGTATTTTTACTCACCATGGACTTACCCTATTTGATGTGGAGGAAATACCCACTCATGGTGGATCAATAAGGATATTTGGCAAGCACAGTAATAATAAGTCTCATACCATTTCGGAGCGAGCTAAGGAATTGTTGTACCGTGAGACTGCACTGGGAATGGAGACATTAGATTATTATGCAAATTTCAGTGAGCAGGTAAAAGAAACAAAGAGAAAATTATTGTCCTTTTTAATTGAGAAAAAGAAATTAGGTAAGACGATAGTGGGATATGGAGCGCCTGGTAAGGGAAATACGCTACTGAACTATTGTGGTATTCGCACCGATTTTCTGGACTACACAGTAGATCGGAGTCCACATAAACAAGGTAATTTCCTGCCTGGCAGCCACATACCTATTTTAGCTCCGGAGAAAATTAAAGAAACCAAACCCGACTACGTATTGATATTACCCTGGAATTTGAAAAAAGAAATTACCACCCAGATGCAATATATCCGGGAGTGGGGTGGCTCTTTTATCGTCCCGATCCCAGAAGTCAGTATCCTCAAAGATGAAGAAATACTTATTTGAAATGATCCGTCTGTAACAGTACTTTATTTTTTTAGTAACCACGAACACTCAAATCATGAAAGTTGTACTTTTTTGCGGAGGACAGGGTACCAGATTACGTGAGTACTCTGAAACAATTCCCAAGCCAATGGTAAAAATCGGTTATCGACCGATATTATGGAATGTAATGCGATATTACGCGCATTTCGGAATTAAAGATTTTATCCTGGCATTAGGCTACAAAGGCGATGTCATCAAGAACTATTTCGTAAATTATGATGAGACAATCTCTAATGATTTCGTCTATACCCGTGGTGGCAAAGACATTGAATTACTCACTTCCGACATTGAAGATTGGCGCATTACGTTCGTTGACACCGGAATGCATGCCAACATCGGAACCCGTCTTCTCAAAGTTAAAGAACATCTGGAAGGAGAAGAAATGTTTATGGCGAATTACGCCGATGGACTGACCGATCTTGATTTAAACATTATGATCGACGGCTTTAGAAGTCGGCCCGAGATGGTGGGGAGCTTTATGATGTATCGTCCCACTGCTTCCTTCCACGTGGTGCAGGCCGAATCGGATGGCCTGGTTAAGTCCATAAGTCCAATTTCAAAAGCGAAAGTCTGGTATAATACGGGCTATTTTCTATTAAGGCCAGAAATATTTGACTATATGAACTGTGGAGATGAGCTGGTCGAAAAGCCCTTTCAGAAACTTATAAGGGAACAACGGCTTTGGGCTTATCACCATCGTGGATTCTGGCAATCCATGGATACGTTTAAAGATAAAATGCTTCTGGATGATCTGGAATCAAAGGGTGAGACTTATTGGGAAGTTTGGAAGCATAAAAGTCCGGTGATAAATCAATTGGTATGATTTCTCTGGGAACAATCTCGGAAGAAAAAAAGCTAGATGTCTTATGCCTGGGTGCGCATTGTGATGACATCGAAATCGGTTGTGGGGGCACTCTCTTGAAGTGGATTGATGGAAACAGGGTCAGAAAAGTGGTATGGGTGGTTTTTAGCTCCGATAATAAAAGAGCTGATGAGGCTAAGAAAAGTGCAGATAAGTATCTTGAGAAAATTGCCGATAGGGAGATTATAATTTTCGATTTTAAAGATGCCTTTCTCAATTTTTATGCTGGGCAAGTAAAGGAATGTTTCGAGTCTTTAAAACAGAAAATTGAGCCCGGACTTATTTTTAGTCATTATCGCCAAGATCGGCATCAAGATCATCGGCTCCTTTCCGATCTCACCTATAATACTTTTAGAAACCACCTTATATTGGAATATGAAATACCCAAGTACGATGGTGATTTGGGAAACCCCAATACCTACATAGAAATTAGCCGGGAAAATGTACTAAGAAAAGCATCACTACTCCTGGAGTGTTTTCCGAGTCAAAAAGGTAAACACTGGTTTGATGAAGAAACGTTTAGTGCCCTAATGCGGATCCGGGGATTGGAATGTAATAGTGGTAGTCGCTATGCTGAGGCTTTTTTTATGAGAAAATGTCTGATAAAATGATTGTAGATAAAGAATTTGATCTAGACTTGTCCAGGTCTAAGGCGCTAAATGAAAAAATACATCATTTGATACCGGGTGGCAGTCATACCTATTCCAAAGGTGACGATCAGTTTCCGGAAGAATATTTACCGATCATGGCTCGGGGCAAAGGTTGCCATGCCTGGGATGTGGACGGGAATCGATTTATCGAATATGGCATTGGACTACGATCCGTAACTTTAGGACATGCATTCGCTCCCGTAGTTGAGGCAGCCTATGCTCAGATGCAAAAGGGAGCCAACTTTACCCGGCCATCCAGTATTGAACTTGAAGCTGCTGAGACCTTCTTGAGTGTAGTGCCGGGAGCGGAGATGGTAAAATTCTGCAAAAATGGATCTGATGCTACCACCGCTGCCCTAAAACTCGCCCGGGCCGTTACTGGTAGAGACATGGTGGCTATCTGTGGCGATCATCCTTTCTTTTCAATAGATGATTGGTTTATTGGATCTACCAGCATAGACCGCGGTATTCCGGCCTCTATAAAGAACTTAACCACCACCTTTAAGTTTAATGATCTGACAAGTCTGCAGCAAGCATTTGACCGGTATCCGCACCGTATTGCATGCATATTTATGGAGGCAGAAAAAAACGAAGCACCAGCGGAGCGCTATTTGCAAAAAGTGCAGGAGCTTTGTCATGCGCACGGGGCACTCTTTATTCTGGACGAAATGATTACAGGTTTTCGCTGGCATTTGGGTGGAGCACAGACGCTATATCAGGTACAACCGGACTTATCCTGTTTTGGGAAAGCTATGGGCAACGGTTTTGCCATATCGGCTTTAACCGGAAAACGGGAATTTATGGAATTAGGAGGGCTTTATCACGATCAAGAGCGCGTTTTTCTCTTGTCGACTACCCATGGTGCTGAAACGCATGCCCTTGCCGCCTTTATCGCTGTAGTGCAGGCCTACCAAACCCACGACGTCATTCAAAAGATCCATCGTCAGGGACATATGCTCAGCCGTGGTTTGAAAGATGTCATAAAGAGACATAAACTTGAAGATTATGTGAGAATACTGGGGCATCCGTCTTGTTTGGTTTGTGCTACATCCGACCATCAAGGCCCTGGGTCACAGCCGTTTCGTACTCTTCTACTACAGGAGACAATGAAACGGGGAGTGATCGCTCCGAATCTGGTCGTGAGCTCGGCTCATGAGGACGGGGAGATAAACAAGACTATTGAAGTCTTTGATGAGGCATTGGCTATATACCGTATGGCGTTAGATGAGGGAATAGAAAAGTACTTAAACGGACGCAGTATTCAGCCGGTATATCGTAAATTAAACGGAAATGTCTAACGGTGGTGAGGCCTCGGGTCTGGGTGAAAAGATGTATGAACTTGCCTCTCGACTCTATCCCATATGTCGTAGCATCACCGGGGAAGGGGTACGTCGATCACTGGAAATCATCAAGGAGCTCATTCCACTCGAAATCAAAGAAGTGGCCACTGGAACAAAGGTTTTTGATTGGACAGTTCCGAATGAATGGAATCTGGAGGAAGCCTGGATCAAAGATGCCAGTGGCAATAAAATAGTAGATGTCAGTCGACACAATCTTCACATACTGAACTATAGTGCTCCTTTTAGTGGTACGGTGTCCCTTGAGCAACTGAAGCCACATATTTACACTATTCCTGAGCAACCAGATCTGATTCCATATCGCACTTCATACTATGAAGAGAAATGGGGCTTTTGCATGTCACATACTCAGTTCGCTCAACTGGAAGAGGGTGAATATGAGGTCTTGATCACGTCCTCCCTGAAACCCGGGGCGCTGACTTATGGTGAGTACTATTTACCCGGTAGGAGCAAGCAAGAGTTTTTATTGTCAACCCATATCTGTCACCCCTCTCTCGCCAATGATAATCTTTCCGGTATGAGCCTCATGACTTATCTCGCTACGCTGTTGAGAGGACAAAACCACCGGTATTCTTACCGGTTTTTGTTTATTCCGGGCACTATTGGATCTATAACCTGGCTTGCCACCAATGAATTGCACCTTACCAATATAGTTGGTGGGTTGGTAACTTCTCTGGTGGGAGATGGCGCACCTTTTCACTTTAAAAAAACGCCAGATGGAGGTACGGAACTCGATAAGGTAGTAGAATTGGTACTGAATGAATCTCCATTGAAGCATGAAATATTAGATTTTGTACCTTATGGATACGATGAACGGCAATTCTGCTCACCAGGTATCAATCTGGATATGGGCTGCCTCTCCCGATCTACGTACGGTTCTTTCCCGGAATACCATACTTCAGCTGACAATCTGAATTTCATCAAGGCTCAACATTTGAGAGAATCCCTGGAAGTCATGCAAAGGATCGTCGAAGTTTGGGAACTTAATGCGACCTACATAAATACTAACCCAAAATGCGAACCTCAAATGGGCAAAAGGGGTCTTTATGCCGCCATAGGGGGCGCGAGTGATAAAGAGATCTTACAAATGGGGATGTTATGGGTCTTGCATCAATCCAACGGTTGTCGAAGCCTGATTGACATTAGTAAGCGTGCAGGTATTCCTTTTGACGTCATCGTCAAGGCAAGTAATCTATTGCTTGCCGGTCAATTGTTGAAATCCACCGAGAGTTCCTGAGCAAATCAGAAAATGGATACTAAATACAGAATGGAAGGTTTCTTTCTTCATTGGATGCCGTGAAACAATCATTTTTAAAATTTATCACTTCTACTTTCTCAATTTCGACCACATTCTGTAGAATTTGTCTCCAGATACTTCCCACCTGAGAAATCGTCGCTTCTTTCAGCATATAGACCGGGGGAAGGATCCATAACACTTATTTAAGTTGTTATTAACCTACTTTAAGGTTTCGCATCTGTCTTTAAAGTAGAAAGAGAGTTTAAGTTTTTCATCATACAGGGTTTTTAATTTTATTTGGTTCTCGTTTTTAGGGAGGGTGTCATTTTCAAGGCACCCTTTCTCTCTCTTATCCGCTGACATGCGGCACAGCCCGGTGATCCGGCAGATCACTTTCATCTCTTTTTGTATCAAGAGGTAGCCAGCTATGGGCGAAATCCACAGCCACACATCGCTATAAGTCTATTGAAAAAGCGTGTTTGTCGCTCATAAAACTCAATCTGGCAGATCACAATGCCGATTTGCTTTACCCTCCATTTTCTTCTGCGAGATTAGTTATATTTTTGTCTTTGATGGATCATCCCGAAAGTTTGCATCTTCTGAGTCGCCTGGCTGCCGATGATCAGCAAGCCATGAAAGAGGTCTTCGAAGCCTACTATCCATTGGTTTACCACAATATTTTTAGAGTAATACGACAAAAGGAGCTCAGCGAAGACCTTACCCAAGATGTTTTCGTCCGGTTTTGGCGTAAGCGAAGCGATCTGACTATTAACCAATCACTTGGTGGCTATCTCACAACTATGGCCTACCATGAGGCTGTGGGTCATCTCCGAAAAAAGAGTAGTCAGATGAGCTCACCGCGAGAGGTGATAGGGGACGAGCTACAAATTGATGGCCATTTGGAAGTTGAAAGCCGGGATCTACAAGATCACGTTGACCAGGCGATCCAGCAATTACCTCCGCGGTGTCGCGGCGTATTTCTTTTGAGCCGGTATGAGGGGAAGAGCTATAAAGAAATAGGTGAGATGATGCAGATTTCAATAAAAACAGTGGAAAATCAAATGAGTAAAGCTCTAAACGTTTTAAGGGCGTCACTTAAGGATGTAATCACGACCCTGATGCTGCTAATTTTAGGCAACTTATGATAGTAGCACATTAGGCCGAAAAAAAATTTGACTGCGCATAGGGGTATATGGAGGTACAGAGCATCTAATTAAAAAGTAAGCAATGAACGAACAAGATTTTCAAGTACAGGTGGTAAAGCATCTTGCTGGTGAGCTGTCAGCAAGTGAAAGTGAGCGGGTGCTTGAAGAGGTTCGTTCGAGTGTCGAAAGACAAAAGTTCTTTGAAGAATGTAGACAGGTTTGGCAACAGACCGAACCATCAGAGGAAATACCGGAAATAGCAAATCTGGAGGAAAAGTGGGATCGTTTTCAAAAAGTTGCTTTTGCAGAAAAGAAGAAGATTTCTTTGTACGCCAGATTGAGGCCGATGCTACGAATGGCTGCTGCTATCGTCTTACTTGTTGGTGGGGCGATGATTCTAAATCTGATGCTTAAGAGGGCGAGTCCGGGCAAAGAGTATGTCGTAGTACAAAGTCAGGATTTGGTGCGAGAAGTAGCACTACCGGATGGCTCTGTGGTGCACTTAGATAAGGGAGGCGAAATACGTTACGAACAGGATTTCACATCTCGCAATATTGAATTGAGAGGTAAGGCACTTTTTGAAGTGCTGCACCTGGAAAATAATGCTCCCTTCACGGTGGTTACCGCAAGTACGCAAACCACGGTGTTAGGTACAGTCTTCATGGTGAATGCACTGGAAGAGGACAAAGAAGTGCAGATCTATGTCAAGGAAGGCCGGGTGTCTTTTCAAGAAATTGACGCGCCATCTGATGCGAAAATTCTCACAGCCAGAGACGAGGCTGTTTATCGGGCAAGTGCCAGGATAATCGAGAAAAGAGCGGGGGTGGTTGAGTCAAATCAACTAAGTTGGAAAACTGGTCAATTCAAATTCAAAGATGCACCCCTGGCAGAAATACTACCTCTGATCGAGCATTACTACGGCGTTTCATTTGATGTAAAAAATGAAAAGTTGCTCAATTGCACCTACAATACAGACTTTTCCAATGTTGATTTGCTTGATATTATCAATGAACTCAGTTTCGGATTAAATCTGGAAATTGCCGAAATAGCACGCAAACAATATGAAATAGACGGCACAAAATGTAATTGATGAAAAGGGGCTGTATCATAGTAGCTTGGTTGCTTTCGCTGGGGTCCATTTTGGAAGCTCAGCCTGCTGATCAGCAAACTGTTGAATCAGCCTTGTCGGATATTGAAGATCACTACCAGGTGAGATTTTCTTATAGTAAGGACATAGTTCCGCACGATGATCTGGTCGTACTGGGATATGAAAAGAAATCACTTGTGGAAGTACTTGAAGATCTCGGATCTCAAACTGGCATTGTCTACCGGCAGAGGGGGACCCGTGTGGTTCTAAACTATAACCCCGCGTTGAAAAACCCTAAGGTTCTGGCGGCCTCTAAATCCATTCCCATGGTGCAGACGGTGGAAAGAATCGAACAAACTCCCGTCCTGGTACTGGTAGATTCTCACGATGATATGGTTGAAACCACAAGAGAAAAAAGAGAAGTTCAGTCAGGTGTTGTCACCATAAATGACCGGAATACTAAACAGGAGATTGAGTTTGAAAGAAACTACGAAGCGAAGGGGTTAAGAGTTGAGAAACAGGAAGAAAGGCAGTGGGCACAAGTATCGGTATTGCCTTTACAACCCTTGGGAGGGAGAAAATCGCAAAAAATTAATCACTTTTCATTCAACCTGCTAGCTGGCTATACCGGAGGCCTGGAAGGAATCGAAATAGGTGCCTTTGCAAACGGCATTAAGCGGGATGTCAAGGGGATGCAATTGGCGGGCTTTGTAAATTATGTAGGTGGTAATGTTGAGGGGGGGCAAGTCGCGGGTTTTGGAAACTTCAACAAAGGGATCATTCGTGGGATTCAGGTTGCCGGTATGACGAATATAAACGAACAAGCTGATGGGGTTTTGATAGCGGGAGGATTCAACTTGAATCGTCGTATCAGTCGAGGCTACCAATTAGCCGGATTTTTCAATGCGGGTCGCAATATTGCCGGAGGCCAGGTTGCAGGCTTTCTCAATGTATCTATGGGTAATGCCTATTTTCAAGCTTCGGGATTTTGTAATGTGGCAGAAAATATCGACGTCCAATTATCTGGCCTGGTCAATGTGGCAAAGGAAGTAAGGGGATTTCAGATCGGATTAATAAATGTAGCTGATACCGTAGGAGAATTTTCTTTTGGATTGCTTAATCTAATTAAGCGTGGATATAATAAAATTGAATTTTCAGTGGGAGATGCCTTGTATGGCAACGTTGCGGTTAAACTTGGTACCCGAAAGTTCTACAATATTTTCCAGGTAGGTACCAACTTCCAGCGCAATTTATTGCGAAATGGTTATACCTGGGGCTATGGCTATGGATTTGGGTTTTTTCAAAAAATATCTAGAGAGTTTAAGTTGAATCCGGAAGTATTGGTTTCCAATGTTCAGGAAAAGAAGGTTATAAAACCAGACTTGAATTTACTTAGCCAGCTCAAGTTGTTTTTTCATTTTACTGAGGGAAGCAGAGTTGAAGTTTTTGCCGGACCCACAGCCAATTTTATGATTTCGAAATTAAGTCTTAATGATGGCTCAATTAGCGGCTCGCAAATTGCCCCGTATACGCTATTTGAAAACAATTATTTCGGAACTTCCAATAATCCCATATCGACAAAATTTTGGATCGGATTTAATGCAGGTGTGAGAATTTAGAATTTAATTATTAACTAAAATTTAGACTGTTTACGCATATAAATAGACTGGCATTGCCATGTCAAAAAGTAAAATAAAATCAAGAAAAAAATAAATTATTAAACTATGAAAAATGTATTATTTCTTATTGTAGGTATCTTTATGTTTGCCACAAGTAATGCTCAGCACGAAACCCTATT
>JABDLW010000495.1 GCA_013001805.1 Saprospiraceae bacterium
GATCAAGCTTGTCAGTAGCTTCTACGCATAGTAAGGTCTCTAAACTGGCAACCAAAGCAAGTGTAAAGGCAATCACCCAGATGTCTGGATTGGTAATAGCACCAAAGTTCGGGCTACTAAACTGAGCAAAAAAGGATTGGGCATCGCCAGGCACTGGTACGCTGACCAGATGATCAGAGGTAATAGCTAGCGTCCCATGGCCAGTGGTCAAAAGGAAAAAGATGATTCCTAAAACCACGGCAACCAGTGGACCCTGCACCAACTGGAAAATTTTCGCCTTTTTCATTAGTACCCGGTCCCAGAGAATTAATACTGTCAACGAGATGGCAGCAATCACTGTAGGACCGGCACTTATAAAGTTAATAGTTTGAATTATTTCAGAAAATGTGTTTTGGCCATCAACCTGAAAGAATGCAAAGTCACCTTCCGGGTCGGCATCGTAACCAAAGAAATGTGGTATCTGTTTTAGAATGATGATGATGCCTATGCCTGTCAACATGCCTTTTATCACCGATGATGGAAAATAATAGCCAATGATACCTGCTTTCAGGTATCCGAAAATTAATTGGATGATTCCTCCCAAAACTACAGCAAGAAGAAAGTTCTCAAAGCTGCCAAGTGTCGCAATGGCACTTAATACAATGGCCGCTAATCCCGCTGCTGGACCACTCACACCAATTTGCGATCCACTCAGTGATCCTACCACAATGCCACCAACTATACCAGCGATCAAGCCGGAGAAGAGAGGTGCCCCACTCGCTAGAGCAATACCCAAGCACAGGGGCAATGCCACAAAAAAGACGACAATACTGGCCGGCAGATCTTTTTTTAAGGTTGATAAAAAAGTATTGTTCTCAGAGTTCATTTTATTTGAATTAACTTATTTGTTTTTATTATTTGATAATTTCAAAACCAATCGATAGCGTTGTGTACTTTCGACTTCGCTAATGCGATGATTGGAAAAGGACCCATTGTCCTAAGTTAACTGAGACGCCGTGGAGGTGGCTTGTTAATGTCAATAAAATGCTCTAATTTATTTTGGTACATATGATTCAAAAGAAGATTGTATAGATCCAATGAGACCGTTCTTTTCGGTATGGAAAACTCATCATAGTCATCTAATTCCATTTTGTCCACACAGTCATGTTTAGTCGGCTGACCTTCACCTTCATATGATGTGTAGGCGACAAATTCTATCTGATCCAATAGATTGCAAAATATATCAGCCTTCAGATGATTTGATGTGAGACCGAACAAAATCAAAACACTGAGTAATAAGATAACAGAAAATAAGCGATTTCTACCAGCCGAAATATTTGTTATTGTCACCTTAAGCTGCATTGCCAATTGTTTTAAAAACCAAATCCTTGTAAAATTCTGTGATCGAGTTTTCCCCTTTCAGGTCATTAGTCAGTTTTGGTAAATGTCGGGCAAAATATCGTTCATGATGCGCTCCTTCAATCATGCTGGAAACCAACATGTGAGGATACTTATATTTTGGGTTTATCTCCAGGATGATGTCACCGATCCTTGCCACCAACCTTTTGTAACCAGTAAAAACGCCATCTTGGTTTTCTTGATCCACATCCTTGGTCAGATAAACTTTTGAGGATTCGGCGATAACAATTTCCCATAATTTGGGCTCGTTGATGAATGCAAAATTGTGATCTTCTTCCACTTTATTTGTCAAGAGTACAATGGCTTTTTCAAGCCGTACCACTGGATCTTCTATGTTTGCCAAACTGAACACCAACCGGTATTCCATCCATCCCCAATGCCAGGAGGTGAGGTAGAGAAGCAACTTATGCTTGCTTTCAAAATAGCGATATATTGATGCCTCGGTTGAGCCAATACTACTGGCTAACTTGCGAAAGGTAAAGGCTTCAAAACCGATATCGGCAATCAAATCGATGCTTCCCGTTATGATCTTTTGCCCCAAAGCACTAGAAACGGGATCTTTGAGGTAGATTCTCTCATTGACTTTAATTTGTACGGTTGATATGAGATCTTTCATATTCGAATGCTGAGCGCACAAATATAATAGTAATACTATCATAATGCAAGTAATACTATTATATATGAGAATTTTTATTTCGACATGTCTGGATATGCTGCCACTGCATGTATGATCCAGGAATTCACATACGAATCTTAATCCATAAGATCATTCTGATCCTTGGCCTACTTAGTGTAAGTGAGATCAGATAACTTTCTTCAGGTGTGCCGGAGGTAGTTTGAGGCCCACGCTAAAATTCTTTTCTTTAATCTTTGTTAAGCCGGGATACCAAACCTACTGATATGATCATAATTTAGAAGAATGGTACTCACAACCATTAAAAATCGACTCTATCGTTCATGGATCCCTTTAGTAATGACATGGATTTGTGTCAGTTCTTGTAGCTTACATGCACAAGTTCAGGATCTAAATGTGGACTTGTATTATGAAAGTCAAACGTTGGGAAGTATCCTAGAAGATTTGACATTGGCCTATGGCCTGGAGTTTTCCTATGGAAGAATTCCTTTGGAAAAAAGCACTTCTTTTCGTTACCAAGGTAGCCTGGATGAGGCAATGGCCACTTTTTTCACTGACAATGAACTTTTACATAAGATTATCGGCCAACATATTGTTCTTAGGCAAGACACTCCTTTCGGCCAACCCATCAGAGGCAAAGTTACGGATGTCAATAGCAAGATGCCGTTGTTGGGGGCTCACATCACGGTAATAGGTGATACTCAGATCGGAGCGATTACGGATGGGGGCGGATTTTTTTAGCATCGATCGACTCAAGGTGGGTCGCTACGATCTTTATGTTGATTACCTCGGTTATCATGCCTCCCGTCTTAATCAGATACTGGTGACCACGGGAAAGGAACAGTTTGTGTCAGTGGGATTGGAGGAATCGACATTGCTCATGGATGAGGTATTTGTCCTGGCAAAGTTTGATGCCAGCAAACCTTTAAATGAGATGGTCACAAATAGTGTGCGCTCTTTTTCTGTGGAAGAGACCAGCCGTTATGCTGCCTCGATTTCCGATCCGGCTCGCATGGTACAATCTTATGCTGGATTACTATGGCGAATGGATGGTGTAGAAATACCTAATCCCAATCATTTTAGTGATTTGGGCGGTACAGGTGGCAGCATTAGTATGCTGAGTGCCTCCACTCTGACAAATTCAGATTTTTACACCGGCGCATTTCCTGCGGAATTTGGAAATGCATTAAGTGGAGTTTTTGACCTCAAGATGCGTACTGGAAATAATGAAAAGAGGGAACATGCGTTTCAAATCGGCACTTTGGGTTTAGAAGCTGCCTCCGAGGGTTATTTCTCAAAGGGAAGTCGCGCTTCTTATCTGATTAATTACCGATATTCAACCATATACCTCATCAAAGATCTTTTACCTTCCTTATCGGAAAAAGTAGATCCATTCCAGGATCTATCTTTTAAGATCAATCTACCTACTAAAAAGTCAGGGACTTTCTCATTATTTGGTTTGGGTGGTTTAAACTCATCTTATGAACCCAGCCCTGCTGACACCTCCGATTTTATTTTTGACTGGCAACTCCAAAATTCTCAAGTAAGTCAATCAATGGGTGTTATGGGATTTTCTCACCGTTATATTTTTTCCGACCGGTGGTACTTACGCACTGCTTTAACTAGTTCAATCTGGCACTATGATGATGAGACAACCCTACTTCAACCGACAAGTAATTTTGATCCGCTAATCATTGATGTTACCAGGTTCAACCAGAAGGAGACATCACTAAGCGTAATTTTAAATTATAAGGTTGATGCTGGTATCAATTTTAGATCCGGGTTTAATCTCAGGCAATAATCTTTTGTCTTTGATTATAAATCATTTGGCGATGCTTATACACTTCTCTCTTTCTTAGAGAACAATGGGTCAACTCACTTTATGGATGCTTTTGCCCAGTGGAAATTTCACATCAAATCAATATGGGAGATTAATGCCGGCATTAATGCATCTTACTTACTTTTAAATAATACCTGGGGTATAGATCCCCGCCTGGGAATCAAATATTTCTTTAGAGCCCGCCAAAGTGTCTCCCTTGCCGTTGGATTATACTCTAAACCGGATCATTTATCCACATATTTTATTGAAAGGCGTCAGCTAAATGGTGATCTCAAATACCCTAATCTAAATTTACCCATGCTTCGGGCTTTTCATCTGGTTGCTGGTTATGAAGTGAAATTTAAGGATGACCTGCGATTGAAGATTGAGGGCTATTTTCAATCACTTTTTAAGATTCCTGTGAGTGCAAACAGAAGATCCGTATTCTCGACTTTAAATGCGTCGACGGTTTTCGAGGTCATTTTTCAGAATGATGAAGATGGGGCTCAACTTGTATCCGAGGGGACGGGGAAAAACTACGGCATCGAATGTACTTTGGAAAAGTTCTTCTCTCGCGGGTATTATTATCTATTGACTACATCACTCTTCGATTCGAAATTCCGGACTTTGGATGGTCAGGCCTTTCATACCAGGTATGCTACCAATTATGCAACGAATCTGGTAGGAGGCAAAGAGTGGTCTATTGGTGTACGTAAGAAAAATGCATTCGGTTTAAATGTCAGGTTGACTTTGGTGGGAGGCCTGAGAACTACACCCATTTTAATTGATGAATCAAGGCAGGCGGGAATGACAGTATATGATAATAAACGCTTTAATACCATTTGCAATACTGACTACCACCGTCTTGATTTGGGTATCTCTTATCGCATTAACAGCGAGAAAAAAACGCATTGGATTCGTCTTGATATCCAGAACTTAACCGACCATAGAAATGTCGCCTACAGATATTTTGATCAATGCACCCAAAATACAGTTACTCAATATCAAAATGGATTGATTCCTTTTGTGAATTATCGAATAGAGTTCTGACAGGACTAATTCGGAAAATGAAATGAATAAAAATCCTTGATCCGGGCAATGGTTATACTAATAAATAAAAATCAAGCATTAATTTTATAATGCATTTAAGCAAGTCAGCGTCGGTCTTATGACAGGTGGAGTCCAATCAAAACCAAGAGTGAAAAGGACCGGATTTTGCTGATAACCCTCAGCCCGAAGATTTATGCATTTGTAATAACATTTGCATTTAGTTCATTGAGAAGATTATATAAGCCGAAATACGTGCGATTAATGTAGAGTGCATGTTTATTTCCCCGGGCTTTCTTTGAATTGCGAATTTCTTTCATACGGGAAACTCTATCTCCCATTGCAAAAATCTCTTGGAAATAAGCATCATCGCCAAAGTCAAAAGATTTTGATCGGAAAGGCCGGCCTAAGAGCTCAATCATTTCAGTGAAAATTTTCATGAAAAATGCTCTTTCTTTTCCAGTGTCAGATTTTGTCAGGAATCCCAACTGTAAGAAAAGACTTTCCATGTCGAAGGACGGGCTTAGCACATCTGATCGCATTAATTGGAAATACAATGCATAAAAATTTGCCGGTATTTCTTTGACACACCCGAAGTCAATGACACCGAGCTTACCTGTTTCCGTTATAATGAAGTTTCCTGGATGTGGATCTGCATGGACCTGCCTCAATGAATGGATCTGGAAAGCATAGAAGTCCCAAAGGGATTGACCCAGCTGGTCTTTATCTTCCTGCGTTGGATTGGTTTTAATCCAATCTTTGAAGTGTTTTCCCTCTAACCAGTCCATAACCAATATGCGCTCCGAAGAAAGTTCCGGATGATATTCAGGAAATTCGAGATTTTCCAGGTGAGCACACAAATTCGAGATTTCAACTGATCTTTTTAACTCTAACGTATAATCCGTTTCCTCAATCAATTTAGATTCCACCTCACCGATATACTGCTCCATTTCCTGAGTATTAATTTTGAACATGGTAGCGGCTATCGGTCGCACCATTTTCAGATCAGAATTAATGCTGTCTCGCACTCCGGGGTATTGTACTTTAACGGCAAGTTTCTTACCATTTAGCGTGGCTACATGCACTTGACCGATCGAAGCCGCGTTGCTGGCAATCCTGGAGAAACTATCAAAAATTTCTTCCGGTGATTTCCCAAAATATTTTCTGAAAGTTTTTACAACCAAAGGGAATGATAGAGGTGGAGCACTATATTGAGCAAGAGCAAACTTATTCTGGTAAGCCGAGGGAAGCAAATTTTTGTCCATGCTAAGCATTTGAGCAACTTTCAATGCCCCTCCTTTCAATTCACTTAAAGAAGAGTAAATGTCCTCGGCGTTGTCGGAATCAAGATCTTCGCGGCTCAAAGATGGGTCAAAGAGGCGCTTGCTGTAATACTTCAAATAGTTGCCTCCTACACGTGCTCCTGTTTGCACAAACTTTGATGCTCGATGCACTTTGGAAATGGGAATACTGGTCTGCTCTTTCATGCTTTATTTCCACCTGTTTTGGTAAAGAAATTTTGCGAAGTCAATTACTTTTTCCAATGGGCCTTCTCCCATAAACTCAAAAGCAAGATTTACCGATTTCTCAATAGCGGCGTCGGTATTTTCAAAATTAGCACTATCGTCCTTTAGCCAAAAATTAATCACAAATATTAGTTGCAACCACAATCCATCCTTGTAACGTTTAGAGATCACCGGACGATTAACTATCTCACCTTTATCAAGACCCTCATGGATCAATTCTTCTACATATGAAAGAAACCGTGAGCGAAATTTTTGTAGAAATTGGGGTAAAATCTCGGGCCTCTTTATGTTGTTTTCGACCGTAAACTTTACATAACTACGATCCTTTTTCAGTCGTTCCATCAGCGTATAGTAGAATGCCAGTAATCTTTCGCGAGCCGAGTAATCCTGGTAGATGGGATCCGACGTAATAACTTCAACGGTCTCGTTTATGAAATCAAGCCAAATACTGCTCTCAATTGCATGGAAGGAACCATAATGTTTGTAGAAGTCATCCTCTCTCAAATCAAGTTCCTTCATAAAGAGGAAAATGGAGCTAGGTTCATGTCCATTTAGCAGGATATACTGTTTATAATTGTCTTTCAACTGTTCCTTCAACTCTTTTTCCGTGTTCCCCTGGGAACCACTTTTTGAAGTTTTTGCCTTTGTCGCCATTTGTCAATCTTTCTTATATGCCCTTATAACCATAATAGCATTCAAAGGTTTTCAAAAAGGAGTTCCTTTTCAGCTAGCCAGGCATGTACACTATTTGGCAAAAGTCACCCGGGGTGAAATGCAAATCTGCCCTGGTGAACAATGGCCGGATCAACCTGTTTAAGAAGTGTTCTGACCAAATATGCACTTGACTCTATCTCATTTTAAGTAATTAGTAATCCGAATTTTTCTTAATGTTAAATATCCTTTGTGGATGATGCTAAGTCCAATCAATCCAGTATTTTTTAATCAACTTTTGTGATAAAGGGAGTATGAAGATTTTATTGACTGGAGTCACGGGATATATTGGCAAACGCTTATTACCAGTCTTGCTTGATGCAGGGCATGATATCATTTGCTGCGTACGAGACGCAAGTCGTTTTGATGCTGAGGAATTTCAAACGGAGAACCTGGAGGTGTTGGAAGTTAATTTTCTGGATCAAGACTCGCTGACTAGCATTCCCAGAGACTTAGACGCCGCATATTACTTGATACATTCTATGTCTTCAACGGTGAAGGATTTTGAGAAACTTGAAGAAACATGTGCCAGGAATTTTGTTAGCCAGGTTACACAAACTGGTCTGAAACAAGTTATATATCTCAGTGGGATCGCAAATGACGATCAGCTTTCGGATCATTTGAGGTCACGAAAAGGAGTGGAGGAGATCTTATCGACAGGGTCTTTTCACCTAACCACATTAAGGGCTGGTATAATCGTCGGCTCAGGAAGTGCTTCTTTTGAGATTATTCGTGATCTGGTCGAGAAATTGCCGGTGATGATTGCACCTAAGTGGTTGAAGACCAGATCGCAACCAATATCCATTCGAAATGTGATCCAATTCCTAAATGGAGTGCTTCTACTGGAGAGGAGTTACGATCGGGTATTTGACATCGGTGGTCCGGAAATTTTGACCTACAGGGAAATGTTATTGATCTTTGCTAAGATCAGAGATTTGAAACGCTTTATTCTGATGGTCCCGGTTATGACCCCCAAACTCTCTTCATACTGGTTGTACTTTGTCACCTCTACCTCATATAAACTGGCCATGAATTTGGTCGACAGTATGAAAGTGGAGGTGATCTGCCGGGAAAATTCTCTGGCTGAGTGGTTGGGTATACATCTTCATACGTATGAAGAAGCAGTTAAATTGGCTTTCGACAAAATCGAACAACAGGAAGTCCTTTCGAGCTGGACTGATGCCTTGTCTGGCAGAGCGATTGAAGCCGGCGTCAACAAACTGATGCAAGTACCAACTTTTGGATGTCTGAGTGATAGCCGGGCCGTCAAAATCAAGGACATTGATCGCACAGTAGATAAGATATGGGCCATCGGTGGCACCACTGGCTGGTACTATGCCAATTTTTTATGGTCGGTTAGAGGTTTCATCGATAAACTATTTGGAGGCGTCGGATTGCGGAGAGGCCGCAAGAATCGAAAGAACATACGGGCAGGAGAGACCTTGGATTTCTGGAGGGTGCTCTATGCTTCCAGGGTGGAAAGAAGACTCCTGCTTTATGCCGAAATGAAACTCCCGGGCGAAGCATGGTTGGAATTTAAGATAAAAGACAAAGTGTTGCATCAGACGGCAACTTTTCGACCCCGGGGAGTACTTGGCCGTATTTATTGGTATATGCTCATACCCATGCATCACATTATTTTTCGAGGTATGATAAGACACATTGCTCAGTGAGAATCACTGCATTGTGCGGGTTTTGATTTTTACAAAAAAAATGTAAGATGGAGTTGACCGACGTTGACATTAAGGAACTTGACCGAATTAAGAGACTAAATATCATTAATTCTTTGACCGGCATTAAACCGGCCAACTTAATAGGAACTGTTTCAGATACGGGCTTGACAAATCTGGCAATTTTCAGTTCAGTAATACACCTGGGGAGCAATCCGCCCTTGTTGGGATTTATTTTGAGGCCTGATACACAGGTGAGGCGAGACACATTTGAGAATATTACGCAAAATGGGCAATTTACCATCAATCATGTTCATAGTTCCTTTACCGAAAAAGCACACTATACATCAGCCAAGTTTTCCAGCGATATATCGGAATTTGAACGATGCAAATTGACCGAAGAATATCTGGATTCGATGCAGGCACCATTTGTCAAAGAAAGCATCCTAAAAATAGGATTGGAATGTGTTGATAAAATACCCATTGAATTAAATAAGACTACCTTGATTATCGGGAAAATAAAAATTGTGATTTTACCTGATGACTCCGTCGATGTAAATGGTCACATCAATCTTGAGCTATTGGAGACAGCAGGAATTTCGGGTTTAAATAGTTATTATTCCTTACAGAAAATCGCGCAATACCCTTATGCAAGGCCTGAGCAACTGCCTGAGTTTTAGGAAGGCAAGATTTTCGCAGACAGGCTGGACAAACCTGGTAGTTTCACATGAGTCTCAATCATCAATCTGACCGCAACCGATAGTTATGGATGCAGCCAATATCATTTTTCCCCATCAACTTTTTGAGAATAGTCCTTTGCCCCTGGAGCGAAATATAATTTTCCTGGTAGAGGAATTCTTGTTTTTTCGGCAGTATAATTTTCACAAGCAGAAAATCTCCTTTCACCGTGCAAGTATGCGTGCTTATGCCGAATACTTGCGGTCAGGAAATTTACATGTGGAGTATATCGAAGCACATGATGCTTGTTCCGATATCAGGTCTCTGATTTTAAATTTGCAAAGTCGTGGCATTCAAACAGTTCACTACATTGATCCAACAGATGATTGGCTGGGATCCCGGATAAAATCCGCTACAAAAAAGGCTAATATTAATTGTCGGGAGTATACCTCTCCTCTTTTTGTCAATAACCGGGAAGATCTGAAAGCGTATTTTTCATCAGATACATCGAACTACTATCAAGCCAATTTCTATAAATCGCAGAGAAAGAAGTCCAATCTCCTTATTGATGCCAAAGGGCATCCCACCGGAGGTAAGTGGAGTTTTGACGAAGCCAACCGAAAGAAATATCCCCGGGATAAAGAGACGCCTCGGGTATCTTTTCCAAGTTCAAATCATTGGCATCAGGAAGCGGTAGCGTATGTCGAAGATAAGTTTAATAGCAATCTTGGGAGTATTTCCAGCGATCCCATGTATCCTGTAGATTTTGATCAATCTAAAAAATGGTTGCAACAATTCTTTGCGCAAAGATTTGGTGAATTTGGATCATACGAAGATGCCATTGTGGCCGATGAACACATCCTGCATCATAGTGTTTTATCGCCTTTACTCAACACTGGTTTACTTTTACCAGGTGAGGTGATCGAAATGGCGGTTACCGCCGCATCCGAATATAATGTTCCTTTAAATTCTCTGGAGGGATTTGTGAGGCAGATCCTGGGCTGGAGAGAATTTGTCAGAGGGGTTTATCAGTATCATGGAAGGTTTGAGAGGACCAGAAATTTTTGGAATTTTGACCGGAAACTTCCTGATTCATTTTACACTGGCACGACGGGAATTGAACCTGTAGATCAAACAATCAAGAAAGTGTTGGCGACAGGTTACTGTCATCACATTGAGCGACTGATGATTTTAGGGAATTTTATGCTGCTCTGCGAAATCGATCCCAACGATGTTTATCGTTGGTTTATGGAGTTATTCATTGATGCATATGACTGGGTCATGGTCCCCAATGTCTATGGCATGAGTCAATATGCTGATGGTGGTTTGCTGGCAACAAAGCCTTATATCAGTGGGAGTAACTATTTAATGAAGATGAGTAATTATAAAAAGGGTGAGTGGCAGGAAGTGTGGGATGGTCTGTTTTGGCATTTCATAGACAAGCAAAGGAGCTTCTTCACCGGCAATGCAAGGATGCGCATGATGGTGAGTATATACGATAAAATGTCAGCACAAAAGCAAAAGTCGCATCTAAAGGCAGCTAAGGAATTCCTTAGAGACCTCTAAGTCAGTAGATATACCCATGGGGTTCTTCACAAATTCAACCTACGGATGATATATGATATATAATGAATAGGTCAAATGTCCTCCTCTTGTGCTCGTTGGGCTTGCCTGCTTAATCTTCTTCGGGCACGCTGGACTTCACCGGCATTGATACTGGGACCTTCATTGCCAAAACTTTGTCTCAGATAAGTGAGTATTTGGGCTATCTGCTCATTTTCTAAGTAATCGAATGAAGGCATGACTCCGTCAAAAGCTTGGCCATGTACAATAATTTGACCTTGGAGACCCTGTAATAAAATGTTAATCAAAGTGTCATTGTCGCCGGATACCCTCGCTGAGTTGTGCAGTGATGGGTATCGAGTGCCATCACCCTGACCATCAGCAAGGTGACAAGCGCCACAATAAGTATTGTACAAACCGGCTCCTGCCTTTGCGCGCACCGGATCAAGATTATCAAGGACCTCATCCGGGGTTTTGATGTGGGGCAACAGTTTGTGTTTTTCCATTGCTACCAGATCGTCTGCACCAAATGTTTCCTTGTCACCCTTAAACATCACACGCCAAATCTTTCCTTTCTCACTTTCACTAATATACAGTGATCCATCCGGGCCCAGCGCCAAACCCATTGGTCGATGATCGGCATCACTCGTATTTATTATGGTGTCTACACCGGCAAACCCGTCAGCAAAAACATCCCAGGTCGTTGAGAGTTTCCCATCTTGCCAAGGGATGAAACCAATAAAATATCCCGCCTGAGGATATGGTGCCCGGATGGTCGATCCGTGAAAGGCCACAAAAGCTCCATGCCGGTAATATTCCGGAAATTGATCGGCATCATAGAATAATAAATCGTTGGGTGCAAAATGACCGGGAAAACCTATTATAGGCTGAGTAAATGTTGATGGATCCCTGATTGCATCGGCTTCGTTTAAATACTCAGGGTTTATTAGTTTTTGCTCCTTCATTTGATCATAATAAACATACGGCCATCCTGCATCAGAACCCTCATCCACCCTAAGTAACTCCTCTGAGGGCAGTAAAGCACTCTGCCTGGGAGAGAAATGGTCCGGCGACGTGCGGTGCATATTATCACGACCGTGCTGCAATGCGTAAAGAGTTCTTTCCTGATGGTTCCAATCCATGCCCACAATACTACGGATGCCTGTCGCATAGCGCTTCCCATCTTTTTGCAATTGGTTTGGTTTGCTGTCGGAAAATTGCCATACTCCACCATGCCATTCCAATTCCGGACAAGGAAATTGGCCGGGTGATCCCGGTCTCCGATTGTCGATCTGACAGACGTCTCCTGGCGATCCAAAAGGCACATACATGTGTCCTTGATCATCAAAAGTTATGGGTTTGGCAATGTGCTCATATCCGTGTTCGGCATTCTTGTAATCATCAATTAGGAGTAATTCTGCTGTTTCTGAAGGCATAAGTTTTCGGCTGAGCTTATGTCGATATACTTCTCCCGCTGTACTTACATAAATATAGCCCTTATGAATACGCATCGCGGTTCCGTAATTGCCTTTTGCACCGTAATCGCCCCAATACTTGATGATATCTGCTTTCCCATCTCCATCGGTATCACGCAAAGCAATATTTTCTCCCTCTGGTTGAGGGTATCTTAATTTCACATAGACGTCTCCGTTATTTTTCACTGCCAAATGGCGAGCCTTTCCTACACTATCAGCCACGACGACTACCTCAAATCCATTGGGAACCTGCAAACCGCCCAGATCTGGATCTCCCGGTGGCAGATGCCGGGGACCACACTGCGTCAATATGAGAATAAACAATATTGAGAAAAGTAGATTGCCTCTGGGTTTATGAAAGAGAATTGATAACACTGCTAAAATCTGATTATGTGTTTTATATGATATTAGTGAAACAACCCTTGTTGATAACGGTTGTCGATGGCAAGGTACGTCTTAAAATTAATAATTCTCTTGCAAGGATTATCTAAATAAGACGGATGAATTGAGGGTAATGTAATGTGGTTAATACATGTCGGCAGTTTCACTGATTTGAACTTCCTTAACAAGATTTGGCCAGGTCAAAGATTACATGGGTAAGGCCAAAACTTATAATGAAATTTGGGACAGATAAGTATCAAGATTTTATATATTACAGTTTGAGATTATGGAATTAGGATACATCCAGTGCTTGATTGGATTAACTGGGTGCATTCACGGTATGTTATGCTGACCATCGTCGATGTCCTTAAATTAGGATTTCCATTTTTAAAAGACGAAAATGATGTCCAGGTATTTAATGCTACTGTTACTACTCTTCCGGCTGTGGAACGGGCATGAGTCGACAGGTGACATCATGCCGGAACATGGCCGGGTTGATTACAGAGATTATCATTTTGAAATCAAAGCACCGGTTTCACCGGTTTTAATTGGTGAGGAATTAAATCCACTTATAAGAATCAATATAAATATCCCGGCTTTGGAAATGCCGGGGTTTGCTACGGCTTTTGAAGTAAGATTTGAGCATCTCACAGCTTTATCAGGCCTTGACAAACTACAGATTTTCTCGTCTGGAAGTGATTCGATCTTCTCATCCCACAAGTTACATGGAGAGCTGATCGACTTAGACAATAAGACATTATCGGTACCTGGTAAATCGGCATTGGTCAAAGGGCACAATTATTTTTGGCTGTCTTGTAGTACAAACCCCGAAATGCGTCTTTCAACCAAGTTAAGGGTGCGCTGTGCGGCTGTTCACATTGACAACACAGCAATTGCAGTGGAATCAAAATTTCAAACCCATTATCCAGCAATTGCGCTACGAAAACATAATGATGCTGGCGTACATACTTACCGGATTCCCGGACTTGTTACCACAAATAGAGGGAGTTTAATTGCAGTGTATGATGTGCGTAAAAATGGCAGTGTGGATTTGCAGGAAGACATTGATATTGGGATGAGCCGCAGTACCAATGGTGGAAATAGTTGGGAAGAAATGAAAATCATTGCCGATATGGGGGAATGGGAAGGACTAGGTCATTCGGAAAATGGTATTGGTGATCCATCCATATTGGTTGACCGAAATGAGGGTACGATCTGGGTGGCGGGCATTTGGGCGCATGGTCACCCCGGTAAAAGGAATTGGCACGCATCGGGACCGGGTTTATCTCCCGATAGCACGAGCCAATTGATGCTGGTGAAGAGTGACGATGATGGAATTACCTGGTCTGACCCGATCAATATCACGAGCCAGGTAAAGCGTCCTGAATGGTATTTATTATTACAAGGACCAGGTAAGGGCATCACTTTAAGAAACGGTACGTTAGTTTTTCCTGCCCAGTTTAAAGACGAAAATCAAATTCCTCATGCTACAATAATTTACAGCCCGGATCATGGTGAAAGCTGGAAAATCGGATCCGGTGCTAAATCTCAAACCACGGAGTCACAAGTAGTTGAGTTGAGTGATGGATCCTTGATGTTAAATATGAGAGATGACCGTGGAGGATCGCGATCGGTTTTTATCACTCACGACATGGGAAAAAACTGGCAAGAACATTCGTCGTCGAGAAGTGCTTTGCCTGAACCAATCTGTATGGCTAGTTTGATTAGACATGAATATCGCAATCAATCACTATTAATCTTTTCCAATCCGGCTGACACTGGTGCACGACGAAACATAACCATTAAGTTAAGTTTTGATGAGGGTAAGAGCTGGCCTGAATCCTATCACACCCGCATCGACTCAGGTACAGGTAGAGGTTATTCGTGTCTTACCAGCATTGATCCGGATACGATTGCCATTCTTTACGAAGGCAGCAGGGCTGATCTCGTTTTCCAGAAATTCGCTTTGACAGATTTGCTAAAAGAGTAACCACCGGAATGCGAGCAGCACTTCTAGCACATGTTTCCGAATTTGTCGGAAGTCAGATCTTGCATCATCAACCCGTCTCGGGAGGTGACATTTCAGCGGTCTATCGACTTGATACGAGTTTGCAGACTTTGCTTATAAAAGTCAGCGATGATAGATCAGCAAAAAACATGTTTCGGGCAGAACAAACAGGCCTGGATGCAATAAGAAAAACGGATACGGTTAGGGTACCTGAAATATTCGGGTTAGGTCAATTTGAACAGACTTCATTTCTTATAATGGAATTTGTAGATTCCAGAAAAGCTCGTAGTGAGGACTATGCCCTGCTGGGTCAACAGCTGGCCCAACTACATGAAAACTCTACAACTTTGTTTGGTTGGCCTGAAAATAATTTCATCGGTAGCCTACCGCAATCAAACGACCAGACCGAAAACTGGTCATTGTTTTATGTAGAACAAAGACTATTACCACAAATTGAATTGGCCAAAGTAAAAGGGCTGATATCCGATTTTGACCGGCATAAATCTGAAAGAATGAAGTCAGTCTGTAAGGACTTGTTACCACCGGTACCACCGGCACTTTTACATGGTGACTTATGGAGCGGCAATTATCTGATTTCAGCGGATGGAATTCCCTACCTAATTGATCCCTCCGTGTATTTTGGTCATAGCGAAATAGATCTGGCCATGACCCGGTTATTTGGAGGATTTAGTGATGCTTTTTACGCTGCGTATGCAGAATGCAAACCACCTCAGCCAGGCATGCAGGAAAGAATTGACCTCTACCAATTATACTATCTTTTGGTGCATTTAAATCTTTTTGGCATTTCGTATTATGGATCAGTAGAAAAAATACTGGATAGATATTTTTGAGCACGGTTAGTAGATACGATTGACAGCCAACTTCGTAAGTATTTAAATTGGGACATTTACTGTAATTCTGGTTCCTTTCCCTTTTTCAGACCTAATAAACAGTCGGCCATTAATAAACTTTACCCGCTCTTTCATAAAGGAAAGACCTAATTGAGTTGTCTCTGATTTTTGACTGGTATTCAAATCGTCATGCAGCCCCAACCCATTGTCATCAATCGAAATGCTCAAGAGATCCTCACTATGTGAAATAGCGAGTAGTATATAGCTTGAATTAGCATATTTAATTGCATTATTTACCGCTTCCTGAGAAATCCGGTATAAGTTGGTTTCGATAATTGGATCAAGTCTCTGATCAAAGTTTGTTTTGTTTTCAAATAATATGTTTTTCCCGGTGAGTTTTTGCAACTCAGAACAGAGCTTACTTAGCGCAGGCGAAATTCCATAATCTGTTAGTTCCGGTGGTGTGAGATTGAATGTGGCTATACGTACTCCCTTGATAAGGTTTGCTGCGAGTTCTTTGGTCCCCTCTAACTTGAGCTTTGCTTTATCGATTTTCTCCAGATTTATGGCTTCCAGGTTAAATTTTAGTGCAGTAAGCATTTGTCCAATGCCATCATGCATATCTCTGGCAATGCGTTGTCTTTCTTTCTCTTGTGCATCAATTACCTGTGCGGATAATAATTTCTGTTGTTGAATTTCCAGTTCGAATCTTTCTTGGTTAAGTTTCTGCAATTCGGCTTGTGCAGTCTTTCTAGGAGTGATATCAGAGCAGATCAGCAGGTAGTCTTGTTTCACTCCTTTCCTGTTGACAGGTACAAACGATAATTCCAGCCATTTTTTTTCATCAGTTTGATCGGTGATCGATACTTCGCCGGTCCAAATACTAGAGCGCAAAGAGCGGATAAGTTGATCAATGTACTGTTGCTCCACGTCGTTTTTGGTCAGCACTGTGCTAAGTTGTCCTATGGGTTTTTTCCCCTTATAGCCAAGAAAGGCACTTAATTTTTCGCTGATATAGGTGAGATTTCCATCCAGAGTGATACTGGCAAAAAGGGTTGCCTGATCCAGGGCATAATTGAGTGCACGAAGTTTCTGAACGGACTGCTCTTTTGCTTTATATAGATTTTCAATTTCGATGGTTTTTTGAATTGCTTTTTCTTGAGCATTTGCCAATTGACGCATGTTCCTTCGCACATACTTGGCAGTTGGAATAAAAATGAAGATCAATTCTAAAATCAAGGCTATTAAAGTAAACAGCAATAGAAAAAATTCGACTTTTCTTAGGTGAACAATCTTGGCTTTGGCTTCCTTATCATATTGGAAAACTATGTTGTTCATCCCGTTCAGGAACATCCCTTCGTTGTTTAAGATCGACTTCTTGGCAGGCAGTAGATTTTCGTAGTTGGTGTTGATGTTTTTATCCAGCGAGTCCAATATTTCTAAGGCAGCAAGATGCATGTTTTGAAACGGCTCATTTATATCATCAAACATTTGGAGTATGGCCTCGCTATTCTGCCCCGGTAATTGCAATGTACTGTCTCCGCCCCTGAGCCCATGAAAGGAATGCACCCATAAATTCAGCGATTCCTGTATTTGCCGACGCAATTCTTTTCTCTCAGCTGGCGTATTATCGGGTAAGAGCTTTAGCACTTGCTTGGCAAGTTGTTGACTGAGCATGCGTTGTCTGCCTGAGACATTGACAATTCGAGAATCATTCAGTTGATTAATAAGATGTCCTTGTATTAGCCAGTGACTGATTAAAACAACCAGAGCTATCACAGTCAAGGCAATAAAGTACCAGCGAGTGACCCGCCAAAAAACTCGCATACTATGATCTGAACGAGTACCTTTCTCAGCCATATCTCGATTTGAATACTAGTATTGAGGATTCCTTTATTTTCGGTAAGGACATATTATTTACAGACATAAGGTGAAGATAATAAAGCACCAGAATACTAAACCGTTGCCTTTCACTACCTCGTCCTGAGATTTGTTTTTTCTGCTGTACCGGAATATGATGGCCCATGGGGTCTGCCGGAAAACGCAAGCAATGTACATTACATCGACAAACGAAGATTTATAGGCTGTGCCAAAAGGTAGGTGATCTTATCTCAGTCTTCGTCTGGTCATTTTATCATATAGAAGTTGAATATTTCTAGTCCTGGAAACCAATATAGACAAACCCATCTTCGATTTTGACGGGATAAATTGTTATAGATTCTTCTTCTCCATTTAGGTTTTCACCTGTGTCTAGAGAGAAGTTACGTTTGTGCAGTGGACAAACAACTTTGGGGATATTATTGGCATCACCAATTATACCTCGTGCCAAGACCATTTCCATTTTGTGTGGACATAAATTCTGACAAGCGTACCACTTGTTTCGCATGCTGAAGTTAAATACAGCTATTTGTTTTTCCTTGTATTTAATGCAAGCACCTCCATCCCTGGGGAAATCAGTGATGGAAGCTGCCTTATACCAATGGAGTGTATCATTCGCATTGACTGTCACGTACTGCTCTAAAAAAGATTCCATAAGAATTATTTTTCTTAAATAAGCATTAAACCCATGGACTGGGCATTTTTTGATCGCGCATGGGAACAAAAGAAATGGTCTCGTCCCGCTCATTGACATTTACAAAAGGTCTAAATCTTTGGCGCAGGGTTGAATTTTGAACGACCTCTTTCCATTCGCATTTATAAGTTTCCACTAATCGGTGCATTTCTGCTTCAAGCGACGCGGCAATGCCCAGACTATCATGCACGACCACTTGTTTCAAATATTCGATACCGCCATCCAATTTGTCCAACCACGCGGCGGTGCGTGTTAGTGGAGGTGCTGTTTTTATGTAAAACATCAGGAATCGATCAATGAGGGCAATGGTGGTTTTATTATCGAGATTCTCTGCTAAAAGCACGGCATGTTTTGGTGTCGCTCCACCATTTCCACATACATAGAGGTTCCAACCTTTTTCTGTGGCGATGATGCCAAAATCTTTTCCACGGGCCTCAGCACATTCTCGAATACATCCGGATACGCCCCCCTTCAGTTTATGTGGTGAACGAATTCCTTTGTAGCGGTTTTCAATTTCGATGGCAAAGCTGACAGATTCATCCATGCCAAATCGGCACCAGGTGGATCCCACACAACTCTTGACCGTTCTTAAGGCTTTACCATAGGCATGACCGCTCTCAAATCCGGCATTTATAAGCTCTTCCCAGATCAATGGTAGCTGTTCGATTCTGGCACCAAACAAGTCGATCCGTTGTCCTCCGGTGATTTTTGTATATAAGTCGTATTTTTTGGCGACTTGCCCAATCACCATTAATTTATCTGGAGTAATTTCACCAGCAGGAACTCGTGGTACTACTGAATACGTTCCGTTCCTTTGGATGTTTGCTAAGAAGCGGTCATTGGTATCTTGAATCGTCTCTTGTTCAGTCGCTATTTCGTTGTATAAACTAGCAAAGATTGATGCTAATACGGGCTTGCAAATTTCACACCCACTACCTTTTCCATGAGATTTGATTGCTTCATCAAATGTTTTAATTTCTTTTACCGTTATGATATCATAAAGTTCTCTTCGATTGTAAGCAAAGTGTTCACAAATATGGTCGGAGACCTTTCTCCCTAGCGTTTTTAACGTCTCATTTACCAGATCAACAACCAGGGGTTTGCAGCCTCCGCAACCGGTAGTTGCTTTGGTAAGTGTACAAACCGTTTTCACACTATCGCATGCACCAGAGG